>JAEUHO010000564.1 GCA_016795345.1 Planctomycetia bacterium
CTGGCGCGTGCTCACGTCCCACGGCGAGCTGCTCGCCGAACCCGCGGGCCGGCTGCGTTTCGACGCGGCCAGCGCCGCGGACCTGCCCACCGTCGGCGACCTCGTCGCCGTCGCCGCGCGTCCCGACGAGGGCCGCGCCACCGTCGTCGCGGTGCTGCCGCGCACGAGCGTGCTCGTGCGCAAGGCCGCGGGCCGCGCGGTCGTCCCGCAACCCGTGGCCGCCAACGTCGACGTCGTGCTGCTCGCCAACGGGCTCGACGCCGACTGGAACCCGCGCCGCCTCGAGCGCTTCCTCGCGTTCGCGTGGGAGAGCGGCGCGTCGCCGGTGGTCGTGCTCACGAAGGCCGACCTCGTCCCCGACCTCGACGCGCGCGTCGACGAGGCCGCGCGGATCGCCGTCGGCGCGCCCGTCGTCGCCGTCGCCGCGCCCACGGGCGCCGGCCTCGACGCGCTGCGCGCGCACCTCCCCGCCGGCGCGCTCGCCGCGATCGTCGGGTCGTCCGGCGTCGGCAAGTCCACGCTCGTGAACGCGCTCCTCGGCCGCGCCGCGCAGGACACGGGCCCCGTGCGCGCGCACGACGGCCGCGGCCTGCACACGACCACGTCGCGCGAGCTCTTCGCGATGCCGTGGGGCGCGCACCTCGTCGACACGCCCGGGGTCCGCGAGCTCGCCGTGTGGACCGACGAGGCCGCGGTCGCCGCCGCGTTCGACGACGTGGCGGCGCTGGCGTCCCGCTGCCGCTTCCGCGACTGCGCGCACGCGACCGAACCCGGCTGCGCGGTGCTCGCCGCCGTCTCCGACGGCGCGCTCGACGCGGCCCGTCTCGACGACTACCGCCACCTCCTGCGCGAGCAGGCGTTCCTCGCCCGCAAGGCCGATCCCGTGGCGGCGAAGGCCGAACGCGAGCGGTGGAAACGCATCGGGCGGGCCGGTCGCGACGCGATGCGCCGGAAACGCGGGGAGTGACCCCGGGGCGGCGGGTACGCGAGGCCCGGCGCGCGCCGGGCCTCGCGTCGGGGGGACCGGTCCGTCCGGCCCGACCGAGGCGGCCCCGACGCCGCCGGGCCCGACGCGGGGCCGCGGGTACGATCGCGCCCACGGAGGGTTCCCCGTGTCACGCCCGTCCCGCCGCTCCGCCGTCCGCCGCCGCGCCGGCCTCGTCGTCTGCGCCCTGATCGCCGCGCGACCGGGCCTCGCGTCGGACGCGCCCGCGTCGCCGTCGCCCGCGGCCGCCGTCGCCGACGACGTCCCCGCCGGGCTGCCCGCGGTGAGCGACGCGCACGTCGAGGAGGCCCTCGTCGCGGCCGGGAGGAACCGCCCCGCGCTCGAGGCGGCCCTCGCGTACTTCGGCGCGCGTGGCGAGCCCGCGAAGGCCGCCGCCGTCCGCTTCCTCGTCGCGAACATGCCGGGCAAGGGCTACATCGTCACCGCGTGGAAGGCGAAGGACGGCACCACGGTCGCGTACGACCCGCTCGCCTACCCGACGTTCAAGGAGGCCGTCGCGGCCTTCGACGCGCTCGAGGCCGCCCACGGCGCGATCGACGCGGTGCGCGACCACGTCGTGCTCGACGTCGAGACGATGACGACCGCGTACCTCGTGCGGCACGTGGACAACGCGTTCGCCGCGTGGCGCAACGCGCCGCCGGGGCAACGCGTCGCCGGCCCCGCGTTCGCCGAGCACGTCCTGCCGTACCGCGGGAGCGAGGAGCCGCTCGAGGACTGGCTGACGCCGCTCCTCGCGCGGTACGCCACGGCCCCCGACGAGGTCGTGAAGGCGTCCACGCCGCGCGCCTGCCTCGACTGGGTCGGCGGCGACGCCGGCCGCCGCGTCCGCTTCGACGAGCGCTACTACCTGCACCCGACCGACCAGGGCTTCGCGGAGATGGAGCGGTCGGGCATGGGCCGGTGCGAGGACATCACCAACATGACGACGTACGCCGCGCGCGCCCGCGGCCTCGCCGTCGCCGCCGACTACACGCCCGCGTGGGGCCACCGCGACAACAACCACGCCTGGCCCGTCCTCCTCGACGCGTCGGGCCGCGGGTCGGAGGCGGGCAACGCCCACGCCGCGAAGGTCTACCGCAAGGTGTTCTCGCTGCAGCGCGACGCGCTGCCGTACGTCCTGCCCGCGGGCCGCGAGCCGCCGAACCGGTTCCTCGCGAGCAAGTCGCAGGTCGACGTCACCGACCAGTACGCGCCGACGACCGACGTGGAGGTCTTCCTCGAGGCCGCCGCGCTCGGCGGGGAGGCGCACGCCTACCTCTGCGTGTTCAACGGCGGCGAGTGGGTCGCGATCGCGTGGGCGCCCGTCGTCGGCGCGAAGGCGACCTTCCGGCGCATGGGCCGCGGCGCCGACGGGATGCTCTACCTGCCGGCCGTCCACGACGGCAAGGCCCTGCGGCCCGCGGCGCCGCCCCTCGTCGTCGGGAAGGACGGCGCGGTCACGGTGCTCGCGGGCACCGGGCCCGGCACGACGCTGACGGCGACGGCGACGACCCCCGAGCAGGTGAGCGTGGACACGAAGGAGGTGACGCCGGTCTCGCACCTCGCGGCGGGGAAGACGTACGTCCTCTCGCGGTTCGCGGGCGGCTGGACCGAGGTCAAGACGTTCGTCGCGGGCGCCGCGCCGGCGACGTTCGAGGCGCTGCCCGCCGACGGGCTCTACTGGCTCGTCGAGCAGGGGAGCAAGCGCCTCGAGCGGCCGTTCGTCGTCGAGGGCGGCCGGCAGCGGTTCCGGTGACGCGAGGCCCGGTGCGCGCCGACGACCCCCGCCCGACGCCCCCGGCCGCGCCGGAGGCGTGCGCGCACGGCGGGGCGTTCTTCGAGGCCCTCGGCGAGGAGTTCGACGACCTCGGCCGCCGCGGCGGGATCGTCAACGCGGACGTGCTCGACGCGTGGTTCGACCCCGCGCCGGGCGTCGTGGCGGCGCTCCACGAGCACCTGCCGTGGCTCCTGCGGACGTCGCCGCCGACGCGCAGCGAGGGCCTCGTGCGCGTGATCGCGCGCGCCCGCGGCGTGCGCGAGGCGAACGTGCTCGCGGCGGGCGGCTCGTCGGAGCTGATCTTCCTCGCGCTGCCGCGGTTCGTGGCGCGCGGGGCCAAGGCGCTCCTCCTCGACCCCACGTACGGCGAGTACGCGCACCTCCTCGGCAAGGTGATCGGCGCCCGCGTCGAGCGGTTCCCGCTCGCGCGCGCCGCCGGCTGGCGCCCGGACCCGGACGCGCTGGCCGCGGCCGTGCGGGCCTCGCGTCCCGAGTTGCTGGTGGTCGTCAACCCGAACAGCCCGACCGGCGTCCACCTGCCGCGCGCGGGCCTCGAGGCGGTCCTCGCGGCGCTGCCGGCGGGGTCGAAGGCGTGGGTCGACGAGACGTACGTCGAGTACGCGGGGCCCGGGGCGTCGCTCGAGGCGTTCGCGGCGGCGAGCGACCGCGTCGTGGTCGTCAAGTCGATGTCGAAGGTGTACGCGCTGTCGGGCGTGCGCGCGGCGTACGCCGTGGGCCCGCGCGCGCTCCTCGACCCCCTGCGCGCGTTCGTGCCGCCGTGGGCGGTGGGGCTGCTCGCGCAGGTCGCGGCCGTGCGCGCGCTGGAGGACCCCGCGTGGTACGCGGCGCGGTGGGCGGAGACGCACGCGCTGCGGGCGCGGCTCGCCGGCGACCTCCGCGCGCTCGGCCTCGACGTCGTCGAGGGCTGCACGAACTTTCTGCTGGCGCACCTGCCCCCGTCGGGGCCGACGGCGGCGGCGCTGGTGGCCCGGTGCGCGGCGGGCGGCGTCTACCTGCGCGACTGCGGCGACCTCGGCGCGACGATGGGCGACCGCACCGTGCGGACCGCGGTGAAGGACGCCGCCGCGAACGCGCGGATCGTCGCCGCGATCGCGGCGGCGCTGCGAGCGGGCCCGTGACCGCGTCGCCGGCCTGGGTCGGCCCGATCCCCAACCTGCTCACGGGGCTGCGGCTCGCCCTGGCCGCGACGTTCCCGCTCCTCGCGCCCGAGTACCGCGGCGCGGTCGTCCTCGCGGCGGGGCTCTCGGACGGGCTCGACGGGTGGATCGCGCGCCGCTTCCACGCGATCACGCCGCTCGGGCAGCTGCTCGACGGGATCGCGGACAAGGCCTTCGTGCTGGCGGCAGTGCTGACGCTGACGTTCGTGGGCGAGATCCCGTGGTGGGAGGGGCTGCTCGTGATGACGCGCGACGTCGTCGTGGGCGCGATCGCGCTGCGCTGCGCGTCGGTCCGCGCGTGGGCCGCGTTCCACCACATGAAGCCGCGGTGGTCGGGCAAGGTGACGACGTTCGTGGCGTTCTTCTGGTTCCTGTCGCTCTTCCCGGCCTTCGCGGCGCCGGTCCGGTTCCCGTTGTTCGTCCTCGCGGCCGCGTCGAGCGTCTGGGCCGCCGCCGACTATCTCGCGCAGTTCGTGCGCCTCCGCCCCGACCACCACGGGCGCCGCCGGCCGGCGGACGCGCCGCGTCCCCCCGACGGCGGCCCCGCGGCGCGGTGACGCGAGGCCCGGCGGCCGCCGGGGCCCCGTCGCGGGCCGGGCCTCGCGGTCGGGGGGAGCGACCGCGTCACGGGGCTTCGCGCGCCACCTCGACGGCCTCGCCCTGCTCGGGGAGGTGGGGTTTGCCGAGCGCGTCGAGGAAGTGGCCCGACTTGTCGCGCTTGGTCTCGAGGTAGAAGCGGTTGTGCGCGTTCGGCGGCATCACGTGCGGCTGGCGGGCCGTGATCCGGACGCCGAGCCGCGTGAGCTCGTCCACCTTCTTCGGGTTGTTCGTCAGGAGGCGGATCGAGCGCACGCGGAGGCTCTTCAGCATGTGCGCGGCGATCGCGTACTCGCGTTCGTCGTCGCGGAAGCCGAGGGCCAGGTTGGCCTCGACGGTGTCGAGGCCGCGGTCCTGGAGGCCGTAGGCGCGCACCTTGTTCATGAGGCCGATGCCGCGGCCCTCCTGGCGCAGGTAGAGCACGATCCCGTGCTCGTGCGCGGCGACGGCGCGGAGCGCGGCCTCGAGCTGGTCGCGGCAGTCGCAGCGCAGCGAGCCGAGGGCGTCGCCGGTGAGGCACTCGGAGTGGACGCGCGTGGGGACGTCCTCGCGGCCGAGCGGGTCGCCGTGGAGGATCGCGACGTGGTCCTTGCCGTCGCGGTTGTTCCAGAACGCCGCGATCTGGAAGGTGCCGAAGCGCGTGGGCAAGTCGGCGATGGCGACCATGCGCACGCACACCTTGGGCGAGCCCACGCCCGGGCACTCGTGGGCGGCCTCCTCGGCGAGGACGGCGTCGATCTGGTCGGGGGACAACGGCATGGCGACTCCTTCCGGCGGTCCGGGGCGGCGAGCCTACGCGGGGCCCGAGGGCCCGGCGACGAGGCGCGCGGCCAGCGCGCGGCCCGCGTGCCAGGCGCCCTCGACGCCCCCGCGCGCGTCGAAGGCGTCGCCGCAGAGGCCGACCCGCGCGCCGCCCGGCCACGCGGCGTCCACGGGCGGGGCGAGCTCGGTGCCCTCGACGACGCGCGCGCCGCGCCACGCGTGCGGTTCGACGTGATCCGGGGCCTCGACCCACGCGCCGAACACCGCGGCGGCCGCCC
>JAEUHO010000584.1 GCA_016795345.1 Planctomycetia bacterium
CGTCGGCGCCGACGTCGCGCCCGCGGCCGACGCGACCAGCGTGAACGTCCCGGGCAGCACCTCGAGCGTCGCGCGCACGGGCCGCGCCGCGGTGTCGTCCACCGCCACGCGCGCGGGGAGCGTGCGCGCGAGCGCGCCGCGCGCCGTCGCGCGCGCCCCGCCGGCGAGCCCGTCCGCGACCGCCGCCTCCACGCCCGGCGCGAACGCGACGTCGGACCACGCGAGCGCGAGCTCCGACGGCGCGGCCCCGTCCGCGAGCGCGACCGTCAGCCGCGCGAGGGCGAGCCCGACGGCCTCGACCCGCGTCGAGGGCCCGTCGACGTCCACGATGCGGTCCGCCACCGGGAAGTACCGGCCCGCGGCCCGCGGCCGCACCGCGAGCGCGGACGCGAACGGCGCCGACGCGCGGACCTCCCCCGACGCGTCCGTGACGCCGTGCCACGTCGTCCGCGCCTCCACGGCGCCGAGGACGCTCGCGGGCGCGATCCGCACGTCGACGCCCGGGAGCGGCGCGCCCGTCGGGTCGAGCACCGCGACGACCACCTCCCGCGGCGGCGGCAGCGACGTCTCGAGCCGCGCCCGGACGCCTCGGGTCAGCGAGAGCCGCTGCGGCGGCCCGGCGTACCCGGGGACGAGCAGCCGCACGGTCGCCTCGCGGGTCGGCGCGCCGGCCGGGTCGTCGTCCACGACGACGCGTTCGCCCGGCCGCGCCTCGCGCGGGGCGCCGTCGTCGAAGGCGACGACGAGCGTCGCGTCCTCGGGCGCGAGGGGGCGGCCGTCGGCGAAGACGTCCACCGGCGCGGACGCGAGCGGGAGCGGGAGCCGCGCGATCATCCGCACCTCGACGTCACGCGTCGGCGCGTCGGACGCCTCGACGGCGGCCCGCCCCAACACGTACCCGCGCGCGCGCACGAACACGGCGCCGCCCCGCCCCGACGGCATCCGCTCGAGCGTCGCGCGTCCGTCCGGACCGGTCGTGGTCGTGCGGCTCGCCGCGACCGCGTGGCGCCCGCCCGGGCGCGGGTGGGCGACGAGCTCCACCTCGGCGTCCACCTCCGCGCCGGCGAGGTCGCGACCGTCCCGCGCGTCCACGACGTGGACGCGCCATCGCGCCCCGAGCCGCACGCGGCCCTCGTGTTCGAAAGGCGCGTCGTCCGCCGAGGGCCCGCCGGCGCCGCCGGCGCGCAACGTCGGCGGCG
>JAEUHO010000586.1 GCA_016795345.1 Planctomycetia bacterium
GTCCGGCGCGGCCTCGTCGTGCTGGGGGCGGTCGTCGCGGCGACGGGCGTCGCCGCGGGCCTCCTGCTGGCGCGCTCGCGCCCGCGCGACGTCGTCGAGGTGACCGCGCACCGGCTGGGGGCCATCGCCGCGCCCGAGAACACGCTCGCGGCGCTCGCGCGCGCGATCGCCGACGGCGCCGAGTGGGCCGAGCTCGACGTGCAGCTGACCGCCGACGGGCACCTCGTCGTGCTGCACGACTTCGACCTCGTGCGGATCGGCGGGCCCCGCCGGCGCGTGGCGGCCTCCACGCTCGCGGAGGTCCGCGCGATCGACGTGGGCCGGGGCCTGCGGCACGCCGGCTTCGAGGGCGAGCGCGTCCCGACGCTCGACGAGGTCGTCGCGGCGGCCGGCGACCGCATCCGCCTGAACATCGAGCTGAAGCCGCCGGACGCCGCGGCGGTCGGACCGCTCACGGACGCGGTCGTCGCCGTGGTGCGGCGCGCCGGGCTCGTGGGCCGGTGCCGCCTCTGCTCGCAGTCCTACGCCGCGCTCCGCCGCGCGAAGACGGCGGAGCCGGGGCTCGAGGTCGGCTTCATCGCGGGGGCCGCCGTCGGCGACCTCGCGGCGCTCGACGTCGACTTCCTCATGGTGAACGCGGGGCTCGTGACGCCCGCATTCGTGCGGCGCGCGCACGCCGCCGGCCTCGAGGTCCATCCGTGGACGGTCAACGACCCCGAGGCGGTGCCGCGGCTCGTCGACGCGGGGGTCGACAACGTGATCACCGACGCGCCGCGCGAGGTCCGCGCCCGCGTGGACGAGGTGCTCGGCCTTTCGCTCGCGGAGCGCCTGCTGCTGCGCGTGCGCGGCCGCCTGACCGACGGGCGCTGACCCGCGCCGCCGCCGGCCCGGGTAGGCTCGTGCGCGCCCGCGTCGCGGGCGCGGAGGTCGCCATGCTCTCGACGATCGGCACCGTGGTCGTGTTCGTGACCGACATGGCGCGCGCGAAGCGCTTCTACGCCGGCACGCTCGGCCTGCCCGTGCGGCGCGACTTCGGCGGCTGGGTCGAGCTGGGCACTCATGGCGCCACGCTCGCGCTCCACGACGGGGCGGTGGCGGACGGCGGCGCGGGGCACGCGAGGCCCGGCGGCCCGCGCGTCCAGGTGTCGTTCGAGGTCGCGAGCGTGGGGCGCGTCGTCGCGTCGCTGCGCGGCGAGGGCGTCCGGTGCTCGCGTGACCCCGTCGAGATCGCGCCCGGCCGGCACGTCGCGAACTTCACGGACCCCGACGGCAACGAGCTCTCCGTCGCCGGCGGGGCGTAGGCCCCGTCCCGCGGCGCGTCAGCGCCAGCGCCGCGTCCGCACGAGCCGCGCGACGAACAGCGTCGCGAGCGCGCCCACGAACGTCCAGGTCGCGTGGAGGCTCGCGCCGCCGATCGCGACCGTGAACGGCCAGTCGAGCCCGCCGACCGTCCCGCCGACCCACGTGCCGAGCGCGCTGCCGAGCAGGCCCGCGCCGATCAGCGACAGCACCGGCGGGCGCATGCGGAGCAACAGCCCCGCGAGGCACGCGAGCAGGGCCGCGAGCGCGGCGTGCACGAGGGCGGCGACGAGCGGCGCGACGTCCAACGTGGCGAGCTGGCTGGGGATGGGCATGTTCCCTTCGATGCCGGCCGGCGGCGCGGGGATCGACCGGGCGCGCGCGCGGCCGTCGCGGCGGCGCCCGCGATCTCCGGCGGAGCCGTCCGGGATCCCGTAGCATCGCCCTCCATGCCCTCCGAGCCGGTCCGCGTCCCCCTGCGCACTCGGACCGCCGCGACGGCGCCCCCGTCGGGCCCGTCCGCCCCCGTGCGGCTCGCCGACCCGAAGCGGCTGCGCCGGTTCCTCGATCACGTGTTGTCCGCGCCGCCGGACGCGGCCGGGGCGCCGAACGTCGGCGCGTCGCTCGGGTCGGTCCTCGAGGAGCTGGGGCCCGAGTTCGGCGTCACGTCGCTCGCGTGGTTCACCGAGGAAGGCCAGGTGTTCGTCCGACGGCGCGTGTTCGGGGCGGACCTGCCGTTCGCCGAGCTGGTCCCGTCCGACGTCGCCGGCCGGCTCGCCCCGCGGCCGCGGCGCGCGCGCGTCTTCGCCGACGCCGCGGAGGCCGACGGCCCCGCCGCGCTCGGCCTCGTCGCGCGGGGCCCGAGCGCCGCGCTGCGGTTCGACGCGTCCCCGCACCAGTCGCTCGTCCTCGTGACCCTCGGCCCGCGCGCGGACGCGCACGCGGTCGAGTTCGTGCTCGGCACCGTGGCGTCGGCCCTCTCGGCGCGGGCGCTCCAGGAGCGCTGGCGGCGGTCCCTCGAGCACGCCGCCGAGATCCAGCGCGGCCTGCTGCCCACGTCGTTGCCCGCCCATCCCGGCATCGCGATGGCGGCGCGCTCCGTGGCGGCGGAGGAGGTCGGCGGCGACCTGTTCGACGTGTTCCCGTTCGGGAAGGCGGGGCTCGGCATCGCGGTGGGCGACGCCGCGGGCCACGGCCTGCCGGCGGCGCTGGTCGCCCGCGACGTCGTCGTGGGCCTGCGCGTCGGCCTCGACCGCGGCATGCGGATCGGCGGCGTCCTCACGCGCCTCAATCGCGTGCTGCGCGCCGGGCTCCCGGAGAGCGCGTTCGCGTCGCTGTTCTACGCCGAGGTCCACGGCGACGGCCGCCTCGAGTACGTGAGCGCGGGCCACCCGCCGGCGCTGCGCGTCCGCCGCGGCGGGTGCACGGCGCTCCGCCAGGGCGGGCCGGTGCTCGGGCCGGTCGAGCACGTCACCTACCGGCGCACCGCGTCGCGGCTCGAGCACGGCGAGACGCTCGTCCTGTACACCGACGGGATCACCGAGCGCCGCTCGCCGAAGGGCGAGCTCTACGGCGAGGATCGCCTCGTCGCGGACGTCCGGGCCTTCGCCGACGCGCCGGTCGACGCCGTCGTGGACGGGGTGTTCGCGCGCGTCCGCGCGTTCGGCGGCGACGCGCCCTGGGCCGACGACCTCACCATGGTGGTCGTCCGGCGGATGCGCGCGGGCCGCGCGTCGCGGTGAGCCGGACGCGGCGGGGCGCGCCGCGTCCGGTCCGCGGGCCGCGCGGGGGCCGCCGGGCCTCGCGTACCCGGGGCTCGCCGGCCGCTCGTCAGGCGGCCCATCCGCGCGCCCGCATCTCGTCGAGGAGGCGGTTCGCGACGCGGAGCAGGCAGACGTCGTCGGTGCTCGCGAGGGTCGCATACACCGCCGCGGCGTCCTCGCGGGGCACGTGGAACCCATCGTCCACGAGGCGGAGGCGCGGCGCCTCCGCGTCGCCGGCGGCGGGCGGCACCGTCCGCGGCACGACGTAGGCGACGATGCCCTCGAGGCGCGCGCGGCCGCGATCGCTCAAGGTCGCCAGCGAGATCAGGATCTCGTCCTCTGTCGGGTCCACGATGCTCCTCCGAGGTTCCGTCGGGCGCGCCGCGCGAGGCGGCGACGTCCCGCGCGGCGCACCGGCCCGGCCGCTTTCGGCGGCTCGGGGCCGGGCGCCGCGTGGGCACCACCCTCCCAGGATGGCGAGGAGGGTCGCGGCCGGCGGGCCGCGACGGTCCGGCTCGCGTCAGCGCCCCTCGTTCGCGAGGGCGCGCGAGAAGACGGACTCGTGGACGACGGCGGTCGTGCCGGGCAGGGGCTCGGTCTTCGCCGGGTCGCCGGTGGTGACCGTCACCAGGCGCGACGGGACGTCCACGCAGTCGTGGACGACGCGCCGGCGCTCGGGCTCGACGATCACGGTCTCGGTGCGCCAGCCGACGCACCGCTGCTCCTCGCGCGAGCCGACCTCGACGACCTCGGTGCGCCAGCCGGCCACGACCTGCTTCGGCTCGGTGCCGGTCTGGTAGGTCTCGGTGCGCTTGCCGACGACGACGCGCTCGGTGCGCCAGCCGACGATGCCGCGCTCGTAGCGCGTGCCGCAGGCGACGCGCTCGCAGCGGTCCCAGAGCTTCAGCTCGAGGTCCTCGCAGTCGCACGAGAACGGGTTCGGCAGCGCGAGCTTGACCGGGACGGCGCGCGTCTCGTACGTGGTCACCGGGACCTCGCCGTACTCCGGCACCGACCGGTCCTCGTACGCGTCGACCTCGCGGGTCCCGTACACGGGGACCTGTTCCTCGCGATAGACGGGGACGCGACGCTCCTCGTGGATCGGCACGCGGACGGTCTCGTACACCGGCACGGAGCGTTCGCACGTGGTCGGCGGCGTCACTTCCTCGCGCGGCACCCAGGTGCGCTGCGGGGGGAGGCAGCCGATCCAGCGGTCCGACGCGCGCGGCGCGGGGACGGGCATGGGCGCGGCCGGCGCCGCGGGAGCGGCGGGCACGGCGGGGGCCGGCGGCGGCGTCGTGTGCTCGACGGTCGGAGCCGGCGGCTCCGACGGCACCGGCGGCGGCTCGGGGGAGACGGGCGTCGCCGGGGTCGGCGGCGTCGGGTCGTCCGCGCGCGCGACGGCGGTCGCGCCGATCGCGGTGGCGAGGACGAGCAGGAAGGTGCGTCGAACGTGCATGGGAGTCCTCCGGGAGTGGTCACGGACGGGCACCGCGCACGGCGCGGCGTACGGGGATTCGATGCCGCGGTGCCGGCCGCGGATCGTCCGGGGTGCCCGGGGCCCGGGCCGGCCCGGGTGGCGCGTCGGACCCGATGGACGACCCCTCCCCGCCCGCGTAGTGCTGGACGCATGAGCACGCCGGACGAGTCCCGGGTCGCGCCCCCGTCGGGCCCCGCGCACGGCGTCCCGACGTCACCGCCCGCGGGCGACCCGCGCGACGCGGACGGGCTCGTCGCGCGGCTGCAGCGCGGCGACGACGCCGCGTTCGAGACGTTGGTGCGGATGCACGGGCCGCGGATGCTCGCCGTCGCCCGGCGCTACCTCCCGCAGGACGCGGACGCGCAGGACGCGCTCCAGGACGCGTTCGTCAACGTGGCGCGCGCGATCGGCGGCTTCGAGGGCGCGAGCCGGCTCGAGACCTGGCTGCACCGGATCGTCGTCAACGCCGCGCTGATGAAGCTGCGCGCGCGGTCGCGTCGCCCCGAGGTGTCGGTGGACGAGGAGGCGCTGGCGCGCATCGAGCGCTCGCGCGGCCCGAGCGGCTGGTCGTCCACCGCGGACGAGGCGCTCTCGCGCCGCGAGCTCGAGGAGATCGTGCGCGACGAGGTCGCGCGCCTCCCGGACGACTACCGCGCGGTCCTGGTCCTCCGCGACGTCGAGGGGCTCGGCGTGGACGAGATCGCGGCGCTCCTCGACGTCGGCGCCGCGGCGGCGAAGATGCGGCTGCAGCACGCGCGGCGCATGCTCCGCGCGGCGCTCGGCGCGCGGCTCACCCCTTCCGAGGCCCCCTGACGATGCACTGCCGCGACGCCCTCCCCCTCGTCCTCGCGGGGCTCGACGCCCCGCTCGACGCCGCGCGGCAGCGCGACCTCGACGCGCACCTGCTCGTCTGCGCGGACTGCGTCGAGGCGCTCCGCGAGCACGTCCTCGCGCGGGAGGCCTTCCGCGATGCCTCGCTCGCGACGGCGCCCGAGCCGCCGCTCCCGGAGGCGGTCGTGCGCGACCTCGTCGCTCGGATGCGCGCGGCGCGCGCCGCGCCGCCGGCCGGCGGCGCGCGGTCCGCGTAGGCGCGGTCGATCCGGCCCGGGCGCCGCGGGCCGTCGCCGCGATCGATCGACCGCGCGCCCTCGGCGGGGATCCAGGTCGGTTTCCGCGCGAACCCGCGCCGCGGGTCGCGGAGGTCGGGGGGGCGGTTGCACGGCCAAGATCGGCCCGGTACGATTCAGGTGCCCCGGGGGGGGTGTGGCCGTGCGCGGCCCCGTGAGACGTCCGTTGCCGAACCCCATTCGTCGGCTGATCGGCTCCCTGCGTCCGCGCCGCGGCCTCTCGACGTGGCTGGCGACGGAGCGCGAGGTCGCCGGCATCCTCGCCGGCGCGCGGGGCCTCGCGGAGTCCGCGCCGCGCGTCCTCGCGGCGGTGGCGGCGTGGCTCGACGTGGACGTCGGCGCCCTCTGGCTGATCGAGCATCACACCGAGCGCCTGCGCGCGGCGTACGTCTGGCGGCGCGCGGGTGCCGCCTGCCCGCGGTTCGAGGCGACCGTGCGCGACGCGGCGGTGGCGAAGGGGCAGGGGCTCGCGGGCGTCGCGTGGGCGGCGCTCGTGCCCGTCCACGCCGCGCCCGCCCGCGGCGCGGGCACGGCGTCCGACCCGCTGCGGGTCGCCGCGCTGGCGGACGGGCTCCGGGGCGGCGTCGCGTTCCCGGTGCGCGCGGGGGACCGGTTCCACGGGGTGCTGGAGTTCGCGTCGGCCCGTCCGCTCCTCGGCGCGCCGGAGCGCGTGCTCGCCCTCGAGGTCCTCGGCGAGACGCTCGGGCAGTTCGTCGCGCGGCAGAGCGCGCTCCAGCGGTTGCGGGCCAGCGACCAGCAGCTCACCGACCTCTTCGAGAACGCCCCGCTCGCGCTGCGCCTCTTCGACGGGCACGGCCGCATCCTGCGGGCGAACCAGGCCGAGCTCGAGATGCTCGGGTACGCGCGCGAGGCGTACGTCGGTCGGTCGCTGGCCGACCTCCACGTCGACCGCGCCGCGCTCGACGACCTGCTGGCGCGGCTCCGGCGCGGCGAGGAGGTCCGCGGGGTCGAGGCCGAGGTCCGGCGGGCCGACGGCGCGCGCGCGTGGCTCCGCCTGCACGCGAACGGGTACTTCGAGGACGGCCGCCTCGTCCACGTGCGCTGCTTCAGCCGCGACGTCACCGACGAGCGCGAGGCCGACCTGGCCCTCCGGGGACGCGAGGCCCGGCTCCGGCAGCTCGTCGACGGCGCCCGGGGCTACGCGCTGCACACGTGCGACCCGCGCGGGCGCGTCGTCGCGTGGAGCGACGGCGCCGTCGCGCTCTTCGGGTACCCGGACGCCGCGGCGCGCGACCTCGACGTCGGCGTCCTGTTCGCGCCCGAGGCGCGGGCCGCGGGGATCCCGGCGCGCGTGCTGAGGCTCGCCGCCGACGAGGGCCGGCATCGGTACGAGGGGTGGCTCGTCCGGCGCGACGGCTCGCGGTTCTGGGGCGACGCGACGTTCGAGGCCGTGCACGACGCGCGCGGCCGGCTCGCGCACGTCTGCCAGCTGACGCGCGACGCCACCGAGGACCGGCGGGTCGCCGGGATCCGGCGCCGCACCGCGGAGCTCGTGGCGGCCAACGCCGCGGTCCTCGCGGCGCAGCAGCGCGACGACGACCTCGTGGCCGCCCTGCGGCGCGCGCTCGAGGTCCCGGTCGCGGCCGTGGAGCGGATCGCCACCGCGCTCGCCGAGGACCAGGCCTCGACCGCGCGCGACGCCGCCGTCGCCGCCGGCGAGCTCCGGCGCGCGCTCGCCCGCGCCGGCGACCCCGCCGCGCTCGCCTCGGCCGCGCCGGCCGACCTCGGCCCGGTGGACCTCGGCCAGCTGCTGGCGGAGGTCCGCGACCTCGTCGCCGACGCCGCGGCGGAGCGGCGCATCCGCGTGGAGGGCGACGTCGACCGCGAGCTCGGGCCGGTGGCGACGTCCGCGGACCGGCTGCGCCTGGTGCTCTACAACCTGACGGCGCACGCGGTGCGCGCCTGCCGCGACCACGGCCGCGTCACCGTCCGCGCCCTGCCCGAGGGCGACGCGGACTTCCGCGTCGAGGTCGAGGACACCGGCGTCGGCGCCGACGAAGGCGCGGCGCGGGCGTTCGTCGACGCGCCGGCGACGGACGGCGGCGCGGGCCCGGCCGGCGCGCTCCGCGCCACGCGGCGCGTCGTCGCGGAGCTGCGCGGCCGCCTCGCGGTGCGCTCGACGCCCGGTCGCGGGACCGTCGTGTCGGTCGTCCTGCCGCGTCGCGGCGCGGACGACGCCGTCCCGGCGCCGCACGGCGACGAGGCGCGCGCCCCGGCGCGCCGGCTGCTCGTCGTCGCGGCCGACGCCGCCGCCCGCGCGAAGCTCGCCTGGACGTTCGGCGCGGCGGGGTGCGACGTCACCAGCGTCGGTTCGTCGGTCGAGGGCGTGGCCCTGGCGCGCGAGACGCGGTTCGACGTCGTCGCGGCGCCGGGCGTCGGCGGCGACCAGCCCCTCGCCGAGGTCGTCGCGTCGTTGCGCGCGGCGGGGCGCACGCGGGGCGTGCCCCGCATCGTCGCGCTCGTCCCCGGCGCCGACGGCGCGCCCGGCGCGTTGCTCGCCGCCGACGTGCTGCGTCGCCCCCTCACGCCGGACCGGGCGTTCGCGACGCTGGAGCGGCTGCGCGTCGCGCGCGGCCGCGGACGGCCCGTCCTCGTCGTCGACGGCGACCTCGCCGTCGCCGACGGCGCGGCCCGGCTCCTCGAGGCCCTCGGCTACCGCGCGGTCGCCGAGCCGGACGCCGACGCCGCGCTCCGGCAGGCGGCCCACGAGGCGCCGTCGGCCGTGTTCCTCGCGCCGACGCCGCAGACGATGGGGGCGTTCGAGTTCGCGCACCACCTGCGGCGCCAGCGCGGGTGCGCGGAGGTCCCGCTCGTGCTCCTGTGGCCGCTCGTGCTCACCGACGAGGAGGACGCGGCGCTGCGGGCCGCGGCGGGGGGCGCGGCGGCGCGCCTCGAGGACGTCGTCGAGCTCCTCGACGCGGTCGGCGCGACGGCCGCGTCGGGCGAGGAGCGCCGCGACGGCGCGCGCTGACGTCAGCCGGCGGACGCGCGGCGTCGCGCGGCGCGCGTCCGCCACCCGTCGAGCAGCGCCGCGACGAGCGGCTCCGGGAGCGGTGCGAGGGTGTCGTCGTCGCCCAGTCGGCGCAGCGCGGTCGCCACGCGCACCTCGAAGCGCAGCCGCGCGGCGCAGGCCGCGCAGACGAGCAGATGGGCGGTCCCGAGCGAGGAGAGGGACGCCACGGGGTCGTCGAGGACGGCCGTCGTGAGCGCGTGGGCGAATCGGGCGCAGGCGTCGTTCATGCGGGGGTCCGAGGCGGGCCGCGACGCCGACTTCGGCGGGGCGGGTTCCTTGGATGCCGCCCGCGGCCGCGTGGCTCGGGAATCGGCCGCCGACTTCGCCGGATCCGCGGCCCGGCGGGCGGCATCTCAGTCGCGCGGGGTGCCCCCTGGCCGCACCGTCGGCAACCCACCCCCCCCTCCGCCCCGAAGCGGTTCAGGTGGGCCCCCGCACTCCGCCCTCGCGCGGGCGCCCGGGGGTGGCGCGACCGCGGCCCCGGGCGATCCGCGGCGGGCCCGCCGGCATCGAAGGGACGGCGCGGGGCTCCCCGACGCCACCCTGAACCAGCCACGCCGTGCTCCGTGAGCGATGCGTTCGGGTGAGCCCCGGCGCCGCTCCCCGGCCGCGCGCGCGATCCCGGGGCCCGTCACGTGACTCGAGCGTCACGCATCGGCGGTGGGGCAGGTCGGTGCGACGCGCCGATCGCGTCGCGGGCGCGCGAACTCCACGCGCACTCCTCGCGAACTCAGCGCGGACTCGCCACGGCCCCGCCGCGTGCTCGTCGCCGCCGAACCCGTGCCCGTGCGCCGGTTCCGCGCCCAGCCCGCGCGCAGCAACGCCACGCGCCGTCGCCGGTGGTGCCGTCGCGCGTGCCGTCGAGTGCACCGCCGCGCGCACGACGCGCACCCATCGACGCCGGCGCGCCGTCGCCGGTCGTGCCGTCGGGTGCATCGTCGCGCGCACGTCGCGCACGCGGCCCGTGCGCGCGAGCTCGGCCGCGGCGCTCGATCGCGACGCGGGGCGCCTCGATCGGCGTCGGTGCCGGGCCCGGTGTCGCGGCCCGGCGACGTCCGCCAGGTCCCTCGCGCGACGGTTCGGGGATCCCCGCCGAGCAGCGCGGCATCCAACACCCGTCGGTCGCGGGCGTCGGCGGAGGCGTCGATGCGGCGGCCGAGCGCACGCGGGCGCGCCCACGCGCCGGCCCCGACGCAGGTCGGGCGGCGCGCGCGTCGCGGCCCGTGGCCCGCGTCATCGCGCTCCGCGCGATCGGCGTGGACGCGCGCCCACCCCAGCGTCGGCGGGTCCGGCTGCGTGGCCGCTCCCGTCCCCGCAACCACGAAGGAGGAGGTTCCCATGCGTTCGACCCATCGAATCCTGCTGATCGCCTGTGGGCTCGTGCTCGGCGCGGGCCTCGTGCTCTCGCGTCGCGCGCCGGCCGGTCCGGAGGACGACGCCGCGCTCGTCCGCGAGCGCTGCAAGGCGTTCGTCGCCGCCTGGAACGCGCACGACCCGAAGGCCATGTCGGCCGCGTTCTCCTCGGACGGCGACCTGCTCGACGCCGGCGGCCAGCGCGTCGCCGGCCGCGAGGCCGTCGAGGCGAAGTTCGCGGCCGACCACACCGGCACCGGCGCCCTCCGCGCGAGCGTCCTCGAGGTGAAGGACGAGCCGATCCGGTTCGTGACGCCCGAGGTCGCCATCTCCGACGCCACGGTCGAGGTGAGCGGTGCCCTCGGTGCCGACGGCAAGCCGGAGCCGGCGATCGCGATGCACGTCACCAACGTCTGGCGCAAGTCGAACGGCGAGTGGTGGGTCATCGCCTCCCGTCCGTACGTCCGCGCGCCGGACGCGAAGCAGGGTGCGAAGCGCTGACGCGACGTGCCCGTGCGGCCCGGACGGGATCCTGGGATCCCGTCCGGTGCCCGCATTTCCCCGCGAACGCCCCACGAGCCCACCGGAGCCCCGTCATGATGCAGGTCACGCCGAAGCCTCGCGCCTCCTCGTTCTCGCGCCGCGTCGCGGGCGCGCTCGCCGGGCTGGCGCTCGGGCTGGCCGCGGGGGTCGCCGGCTGCGGCGGCGGCGGCTCGTCCGGCGCCACGGGCGACGCCGGGGCGCCGCCGCCGACCGCGGCGACGCTGCGCGTCCACGTCACGGACGCGCCCTTCCCGTTCCCCTACGTCGCGCGCGCCACCGTCGTCGTCCACGAGGTCGCCGTCCACGAGCGCACGACCGACGCCTGGGAGGTCGTCTTCGCCGGCGCGGCGGAGATCGACCTCGTGCCGCTCACCGGCGGCGTGCAGCAACTCCTCGCGGAGGCCGCGATCCCGCCCGGCACGTACGATCGCGTGCGCCTCGTCGTGGGCGCGGGCGAGGTCGAGCTGACCGAGGACGCGTTCGTCGCGGGCGAGCGCACCTTCACCGTCGCCGACGGGACGCTCGCGTTCCCGAGCGGCGCGACGTCGGGCCTCAAGGTCCGGATCGACGGCGACCTGGTCGTCGCGACGTCGTTGTCCGCCGACCTGCTCCTCGACTTCGACCTCGCGCGCAACTTCGTCTTCAACGGCCCCGTCGACCACGCACCCGGCGTGCGGCGCGTCCTGTTCACGCCGGTCGTGCGCGCCACCAACGTGTCGTCGGCGGGGACCCTCGTGCTCGCGGTCGCGACGGACGCCGGCACGCCGGACGCGCCGGCCGACGACCTGCCGCTCGTCGGGGCGACCGTGCGCGCGTTCGCCGAGGGGCTCGACCCGTCGTCCGACCCGCCGACCGCCTCCGTCGCGACCGACGCGGCGGGCGAGGTCGCGACGTCGCTGCCGCCCGGCCGGTACGTCGTCGTCGTCGAGGCGGAGGGTCACGCCACCGCGACGCTCCCGGACGTGGCGATCGTCGTCGCCAACGCGACGGACCTCGGCACGGTGACCCTCCGCGCGACCGCCGCCGTGCGCGGGATCGTCTCGAGTGACGCGGCGACCGAGGACCCGGCCGACGACGTGCCGGTCGCCGGCGCGGACGTCGTGGTCCGCGCCGCCGGCGGCGCCGAGGTCGTCGGCACGGCGGTCACGGACGCGAACGGGGGCTTCCAGGTGGCCGGGCTGGCCGCCGGTGCGTACGACGTCCAGGTGACCGCGGACGGCTTCGAGGTCCTCACGGTGGTCGGCGTCGTCGCGTCGCCCGACGCGGTCGCCGCGTCGTACCGGCTGCGGGCCTACGTCGCCACGCTCCGCGGGACCGTCACCGATGCGGAGGGGCTCCCGGTCGTCGCGTCCGTCGTCGTGGCGGACGCGGGCGGCACCGTGATCGCGGCGGTGGCCACCGCGGACGACGGCACGTTCGCCGTCCCGCTGCCGACCGGGACCTACCTCGTCACCGTCGCGGCCGGCACGGCGATGGTCGTCCGCGAGGTCGAGGTGGTCGGGGCGGTGCCGTCGCCGGTGATCGACCTGACGTTGCAGCTCTGACCGGCGCCGTCGGCCGGGCGCCGCCGCGACCCCGTTGCGGCGGCGCGCCGGCCTTGCCAGCATGGCGGCATGCGACTCGCGCTCGTCGGTGCCGCCGCCGCCCTCCTCGCCGCCGCGGTCGCGCTCGGCGGCGCACCGGGCCTCGCGTACCCGAGGGTCGCCTCCGCCGCCGAGGAACGGAGCGCGGAGGGGCCGACGTGCCGCGTCGTCGGGCACGACGTGTCCGAGCCGGGCGTGGCCGCGTGCCGCGACGCGCTCGAGGCGGCGGCGCCGCTGCTCGCGGACCTGCTCCCGTGGCGCGTCCCCGCGGGCACGCGGCTCGTCGTCCACGTGTACGGCGACCTCGACGCGTACGCCGCGGCGATGCGCGCGGCCGGCGCGCCCGAGCTCGCCGACAACTGGGCCGCGACGCTGTACGCGAGCCGCGAGAGCCACGTTGTCCTCCAGCCGCGCGGCGGGCCGGCGATCCGCGCCCTCACCGGCGGGCTGCCGGAGTACACCCGCTGGCAGCTGGTCCACGAGGCCGTGCACCAGGTGCTCGCGCGCTCCGGCGTGCCCACGTACGACCTCTGGCCCGGCTGGCTCGAGGAGGGGCTCTGCGAGGAGGTCGCGGCGCGGGCCGTGGCCGCGCGCCAGCCCGCGGGCCGGGTCGCCGTCGCCGACGCCGACCGGCGGCACCTCGTGAAGGACGCACTCGCGCGCGGCCGCCTCGTCGGCCTCGAGCGCTTGCTGCATACCCGCGTGCAGGCGTTCGACCCGGAGCGCCTCGCGTACGCCCACATGGCCTCGTTCGTGCGGTTCCTCGCGACCGACGCGGCACGGTTCCGCGCGCTGCTCGCGAAGGCGACCGCGATGCCCGCGCCGCCGCCCGGGGTGCGCGCGCGCCGGCAGGTCGTGTTCGAGCGCGACTTCGCCCGCCTGCTCGTCGACGTCTTCGGCCCGCTCGACGCCCTCGAGGCGCGCTGGCGCGCCGCGATCGAGCGCGAGGCGCCCCGATGGTTCGAGCCGTCGCGCTCCTCGCAGTGGCTGCCGGACGGGCGCCTCCTCGTCGCCTCGTTCCCCGGCGGCAGCGCGCAGTGCATCGCGACGGCGCCGCCGCCGGCCGGCGGGTACGTGCTCGAGGGGACCTTCCGGCTGCTCGCCGCGGGCGACGGCGCGCAGGCCGACCTGATCGTCGCGTACGCGCAACGCGACGACGCGCGGTTCGTGAAGCTCGCGCTCGGCGCCAAGGGGTACGTCACGATGCTGGCGTACGCGGCGGGCCACTGGCAGGAGCGGTACCGCGTCTCCGTCGAGGTGCCGCCGGCGACGTTCGCCGTCGGGACCGACGTCGCGTTCGCGCTGACGGTGGCGGACGGCCGGCTCCGGCTCGCGGTCGGCGGGCGCACGTTGTTCGACGCCGAGGCGCCGCCCGGCTTCGACCTGGCGACGGGCGGGTACGGCGTCGGCGCGTGGGACGGGGCCGCGGTCTTCGACGAGCCGAGGGCGACGCCGCGCCGCTGACGGGGGGGCGTGCCCCGTCCGCGCGGGGGGCGATCCGGCGATCCTCGGGCACGCGAGGCCCGGCGGCCCGCGGAAGCCGCGGACCCCCGGCGTCGTCGGAGGGGGAACCCGGTCGTCGGGTCCGGTAGGCTGTCTCCCATGCGCGTGCTCGTCACCGGTGGCGCGGGCTTCGTCGGGAGCCGGCTCGTCGAACGCCTCGCCGAGGGCGGGGCCCTCGTGGACGTCGTCGACGACCTCTCGACGGGCAGCGCCCGCAACCTCGAGGCGGTGCAGCGGTACGGCCGCGTCTCGCTGGTGCGCGGCGACGTGCGCGACCGCGACCTCGTCGGCGACCTCGTCCGCGAGGCCGACGCGGTCTTCCACCTCGCCGGGGCCGTCGGTGTGCGGCGCGTCGCCGAGGACCCCGTCGACACGTGGTCGCGCAACGTCGAGGGCACGGCCTCCGTCCTCGCGGCCTGCGCGCGGCTCGGCACGCGATGCCTCGTCGCCTCGACGAGCGAAGTCTACGGCACGCGCGCCACCGGCGTGCTCGCCGAGGACGCCGCCGTCGCGGTCGAGCCCACGGCGCGCCGCGACGTCTACGCCGTGAGCAAGATGGCGGGGGAGAGCCTCGCCCTCGCGATGCACCGCGCGTCGCTCCTCCCCGTCACGGTCGTGCGCCTGTTCAACGTCGTGGGGCCGCGCCAGTCCGAGCGGTACGGCATGGTCCTGCCGCGCTTCGCGCGCGCGGCGGTCCGCGGCGAGCCGCTGCCGGTCCACGGCGACGGCCGCCAGAGCCGCTGTTTCCTCCACGTGGACGACGCGACGCGGGCCCTCGCCCTCCTCGCCGCGACGCCCGCCGCCGAGGGCCTCGTCGTCAACGTCGGCAGCGACGAGGAGGTCGAGGTGGGCGAGCTCGCCCGCCGCGTGGTCGCGGCCGCCGGCACCGACGCGCCGATCCGCTGCGTGCCGTTCGCCGACGTCTACGGCGAGGGGTTCGTGGACCCGCCGCGCCGCCGGCCCGACCTCTCGCGCCTCGTCGCGCTGACCGGGTTCGCCCGCGCGCGGTCGCTCGCCGACGCGATCGCGGGCGCGGTCGCGCACGCGCGGGCCGGCCTCGACCCGGTCGCACGGGCTCCGCGGTAGTTGGCCCCGCGGTAGCCGGCCCCGCGGCCCCGTCCCCGGGCGATCCGCCTCGACCCCCGCTTCCGCCGGGCCCGACCCTCGCGCACACTCCGGCCATGGCGCGGATCTACACCGGGCTGGCGGTCTGGAACCTGGTCTTCCTCGCGAACGCGTTCGCGATGGGGTACCTGCGGCGCGGCGTCGTCGAGCCGCGCGTCCACGTCCTCTCCGGCCTCTTCGCGGCGATGTTCTGCTGCCTCGTCCACGCGATCGTCTTCTCGCACTTCATCGGCTCCGGCAAGTGGATCAAGAAGGGCGTCGACGCCGCCGGGATGGACGAGGCCATCGTCAAGCGCACCAAGCGCTTCAAGGGCAAGGTCTTCCCGTTCGCGCTCTTCTCGATGATCTTCGTCGTCGTCACCGCGTTCCTCGGCGGCGGCGCCGACGTCGGCAGCGTCTCGCCGACCGTCCACCTCGTGATGGGGGTGCTGACGCTCGCGCTGAACGTCGTCGCCACCTTCTTCGAGCGCGCCGCGATCCGCGAGAACTCGACGCTGATCACCCGCGTCTCCGAGGCGAACCGCGAGCGGATCGCGGCGGGCATCCCCGCCGAGGCGCTCCCGGCCGCGACCGACGAGGCCACGCGCGCCGGCAGCAAGGTCTTCCTCTTCCTCGCGGCCAACGTCTGGCTGCTCTACGCCTACCGCCTCTTCGTGATGCGCCACCGCGACGAACCGCTCCTGCCGTACCTGATCGGCTGCGGGGTGCTCGTCTTCGTCGGCCTGCGCCTGCGCGCGGCGGAGCAGGCCCCGCGCGTCTGATCCAGGGGCCCGGCTTCGATACGCCGCGGTGACACGACCCCGCGTGGGGGACCGCGAGGCCCGGTCGCTCGCGGGTACGATGGCGGGATGGACGGACGGGCCCTCCTCTCGCGCGTGCTCGGAGGCGTCTTCGTCCTCCTGCTGCTCGCGTGGGGCCTCTCGATGCTCGTGGGTCCGCGTGCGGGGCCCCCGACGTCCCCGGACGCGCCGGGCCTCGTCGGGATCGGCGGCCCCGCGCCGGCGCCGCTCGCGGCGTCGCCGCGCGACCCCTCCGCGCCCCCGCGCTCGGCCGCAGCCCCGCGACCCGGGCCGACGAGCGAGGCGTCGGCGGGCGACGCGGCGGACGTCGCCCGCACCGTCACGCTCCGCGGCACCGTGACCGACGCGAACGGCGCGGCCGTCGAGGGGGCCGACGTCGCGGCGCGGCCGGGCCTCGCGGTCCACGTGAGCACGACCAGCGACGCGACCGGTCGCTTCTCGTTGGAGGTCCCCGCGGGTTCGACGTGTCGGCTCCGGGCGCGCCACCGCCGCGTCGGACGCGTGGAGCGCGCCGGCCTCGCCGTCGGCGGCGCCGGGCTCGACGTCGGGCCGATCGTCTTGGTGCCGGCGGGGATCCTCGAGGGGACGGTGGAGTTGTCGGACGGGTCACGCGTGCCGTGGGGGCTCGTGTGGCTCGGCGTCGAGGATCTCACCGGGAACCAGGACGACGCCGACCCGCACCAGCCGACGTGGGCGTGGCCAGGTGACGCCCGCGTCGTGGGCGCGGACCGCGACGGCGTCTTCGTTGCGCGGGATCTCGAACCGGGCGCGTATGCCCTGTTCTGCGGAGTCGTGGGGCGACCGCACCTGCGAGCCCTGGACTCGCAGACCGCCGCGATCACCGATGCGACGGGGCTGCGCGTGCTCTGTCTCGCGAGGGTGCTCGTCGTGAGCGTTCGCGACGAGGCCGGTGCGCCGGTCGCCCGGGGAACGGTCCGCTACGTCGCGCGGGACGACGCCGGCGGTGTGACAGATGCGGGCACGTCGGAGTTCCGCGATGGAATCGGAGCGATCGAGGTGGACGGCGTGAGTCGTCTGACCGTGCGCGCGGAGACGGACGTCTCGGAGAGCGGCGAGGTCGAGGTGCGGATCGACGCCGCGGGGCCCGTACGCATCGAACGGGCCCTGACGGTGCGGCCGCTCGGCGCGCCCGGCCACGTGCGGATCGAGGCGAAGCCGTCGCCCACGCCGATCCGCCAGTACTTCGTCCGCGCCACGGAACTCCGAGTCGACGGGACGCCGGGCATCGGAGGCGCCTCGTTCGTCGTCGAAGCCGGCACGCCGTCTCCGCCCTTACGCACCGGTCGATGGAGACTCCAGGTCTTCCCGGGCGGCCTGCTCCGGCGCGTCAGCGCCACGGACGTCCACGGGGGTCCCCCTCCGGGGACCATCTACCCGCCGCCGGCCGCGGAGATCCACGAGGTGCTCGTGCCCGCGGGCGGCGAGGTGACCGTGCAGGCGGCGGATCGCGAGGCCGGGTTCCTGCGGGCGACGCTACGCAACGCCGCCGCGTTCGACGGCGTGACGCGCGACGTCGTCGTGCGCGGCCGCGATCCCGCGTCGGAAGCGACGTGGATCGGGCTCTGGTCGGTGCCGGGTCACCCCTTCCGCTGGCGGGGCCTCGGAGCCGACGGGCCGCAGGAGTTCAGCGTGCCGCTCGCGCCGGGCGCGTACGTGCTCGACGTGACGATGCGCGGGCGCGGTGCGGCGTCGGTCCCGTTCGAGATCCGCGCGGGGGCCACGACGGACGTCGAGGTCGCGATCGAGCCGACCCCGGCGCAGGGCAGGTGACCCGGGACCGCGAGGCCCGGCGGCCGGCGGGGGCCCCGACCCGCGGGGCCCGGTAGGCTCTTCGCATGTCGATCGGACGATGGTCGCGCGGAGTGGGCACGCAGGCGGACACCTTCGCGGGACCCTGCGCGGGCCGCGTCGCGCGTCGGATCGCCCGCGGCCTCGCGTGCGCGATCGCGGGCGTCCTCGTCGTCGCGGGCGTGCCCGCGCGCGCGGAGCCGCCGCACGCTCCGGTGGGCGGCGCGCCGGCCGCCGCGGCACCGGAGGTCCCGGAGCTGCCGGGCCCGTTCGCGCCGCTCGAGGTGCAACTCGCCGTGTCGGACCTCGTCGTCGAGGGGACGGTCGGCGACGCGACGACGTCGCCCGTCCACGGCGTCGGCTTCGACGTGCGGCGGACCGTCGCCGGGACGCCGGTCGGCGCGCGGCTCGTGGTCGCGGTCCCCGACGAGGAGGCGTCGCTGCGCCACGCCGACCTCGCCGGCCCGCGCGGGACCGCGCTGCTGCTGCTCCTGCAGCGGGCGCGGCCCACGGACGCGGCGTTCACGCTGGTGACGAGCTTCGACCTCGCGCGCGTCGAGGCCGCCGGCGTCGCGCTCGACGGCCGGCCCGGCGCCGCGGCGGACCACGTCGAGGGCGTCGCGTTCTTCGCGCGGCTCGCGGGCGACCGCGACGCGCCCGCGCGCGACGCCGCGCGTTGGGCCGAGGGCCTGCGGGGCGGCAATGCGTTCGTCCAGCAGAACCTGCTGCTGCGCGTCGACGGCTACGCGGCGCTCGGCCTCTCGACGGGAGCCGTGGGCCCGCGGGCGCTCGCGGCGCGCGCGACGGCCGCGCCGGACCTCCTGCGCGCGGTCGTGGACGCCGCGCGCGGCGAGCCGGGGCCCCATCCGTGGGCGCTCGGGCCCGCGTACCGCTCGCTCCGGGCGCTCGCGCCCGACGCGGCGTCCGCCGCGGAGGCCGCGCTCGCGACGGGCCTCGCGTCGCGCGACGGGGCCGTGCTGGCGCCGGCGTTGCGCGCGGCGGCGCGGCTGGGGCTCGTGGGGGCCGTCGAGCGGGCGTGGGCCCTCGTCGGCGACCCGGCGATCGACGACGCGCTGCGCGCGACCGCGCTCTCGGCGCTCGGCGAGGCGGCGCTCGCGTCCGCGCCGCAGCGGGCCGCGCTGCGCGCGCGGGCCGACCTGACCGCGCTGCTGCGGAAGGCGTTGGGGCGGCCGGCGCTGCGCGCGGCCGCGCTCGAGGCGCTCGAGGCGATCCACCGCGACGGCCGCGTGACGATCACGGCGCGCAACGAGGCGCTGTGGATCGGCGGGTGGGAGCCGGCGAGGCCCGCGTCGCCGCGGTGACGTCGTCGTCGGCCGGGCCTCGCGTCCCGGGAGGGTGGCCGCGTCCCGTGGCGAGCCGGCGGACGGCTACTTCGCGGGCGGCGCCGGCGGCGGCGCGTCGAGCAGCGACCCGAGGGCGCCCGCGACCATCTTGAGGAAGGCGTGGTCGTCGGCGCTGAACGCATCGACCTTGTCGCTGTCGATGTCGATCTGGCCGACGATCTTCCCGTGGGCGCGGATGAGCACGACGATCTCGCTGCGCGTCGTGGTCGAGCACGCGAGGTAGTTGGCGCGCTCGCGGACGTCCGGGACGACCTGGTCGCGGCCCTCGGCGACGGCGGTGCCGCAGACGCCCTGGCCGACCTTGATCCGGGTGTGTTCGGTGGGGGGGCCGACGAACGGTCCGAGGACCAACTCGTCGTCCTCGAGCCAGTAGATCCCCGTCCACCCGGCCTGCGGGAGCCGCTGGTGGATCGCCTCGACGACGACCTTGCCGAGGTCGTTCCGGTCGGTCTTGCAGGTCGCGCACTCGGCGATCGCGGCGAGGATGGGGGAGATGTCGGCCAACGGGGTCCGTCCGGGGGGAGCCCCCCATTGTGCGGCAGGGACGGGCGCCGGGGGAGCGCCGGGGAGGGCGGAAGGGCCGGTCAATCGGCGCCGGAGGGCCCGGGGGGGCGTGGCGGGTCGGGCGCCGGACGCGTCGCGGGGCGGCGAGGGCGGCGCCACGGCGTCGGCCGTTCCGGTCCGGGAGGGGGCCCGGTACCCTGCGGGGATGAAGGTCTTCATCGCCGTCGACATGGAGGGCGCCACCGGGGTCGCCCATCGCGAGCACCTCCTGCCCGGGGGGAACGACTACGAGAAGGCGCGCCGCTGGCTGACGAGCGACGTGAACGCCGCGGTCGAGGGCGCGGTGGCCGCGGGCGCGACCGAGGTCTACGTCAACGACGGCCACGGGAACATGCGCAACCTGCTGCTCGACGAGCTGCACCCGGCGGCGCGGCTGGTGGTGGGGCCGGCGCAGGCGAAGAACAAGCCGCTGGTGCAGGTGACGGGCATCGAGGCCGGCGGGTTCGAGGCGGCGATGCTCGTCGGGTTCCACAGCCGCGCGGGCACGCCCGGCGGGCTGCTCTCGCACACGTGGGTCGGGATGCTCGTGCACGAGATCCGGCTGCAGGGGCAGGTGGCGGGCGAGACGTTGCTCGACGCGGCGATCGTGGGCCACTACGGCACGCCGGTGGTGCTCGTGACGGGCGCGGACGACGTGTGCCGCGAGGCGAAGGCCGACCTCGGGGCCGACCTCGCGACGGTCGAGGTGAAGCAGGTGCTCGGGCCGTCGGCCTGCGCGACGCTGACGCCGAAGCGCACGTTCCCGATGATCAAGGCGGCGGCGGAGCAGGCGGTGCGCGCGCGGCACCAGCGCAAGCCGTGGACGACGCGAGGCCCGGTGACGATGGACGTCGAGTTCCACCGGCGCGAGATGGCGCAGCGCGCGCTCGACACGGGGCTCGGCGCCGCGGTCGGCGACCGCTGCGTGCGGTACACGGGGCCCGACGTGCCGTCGGCGTCGCGGGACCTCTGGCGCGGCCTCGAGGAAGCGCTCCGCGAGGACGGCTCCTTCCTGAAGTAGCCCGCCCGCCGCGCGCTCCTACGCCCCCAACCGTCGCAGGGCCTTCGCCGCGCGGTAGCGCACCCGGGCGTCGGCGTCCTTCGTGAGCGGCGCGAGGACTTCCTTCGCCTTCGCCTTGTCGCCGACGACGGCGCCCAGCGCATCGATCGCCGCGAGGCGGCGGAGGACGGGGGCTTCCACGCGGGAGCCCATGGCCCGCACCTCGAGGGCCTCTCGGACGAACGGCCACCCGGCGGCGTGTTCGGCACGTTCGGCCGCGTCCGGCTCCCACGCCGGTTCGGGGGGGTGAATCGCGTACGGCGTCGCGATGGCGATGATCGAGGCGGGGGCGTCGCCGACCGTCGCGATCGCCCGTAGCAGCAGGGTCGCCAGGACGGCGTCGTCGCGGGGGGCGGGCGATGCGAGGGCCGCTTCGAGTGTCGCGGGCGGGACCAGACCCGGGCGCTGGAGGTCGATGACGACCGCCGCGGCGACGCGTTGGTCGGCGGGCCGGGCACGTGGGGAGAGCGCTCGCCGCATCACCCGCTGGGCGAGGACGCGCTCGTCGTCGGCGAGGAGCGCCGTCGGCAGGTGATGCGCGAGCCACGCCAACGCGATGCACGGGCTGGCGGTCGCGCTGGCGTCGCCACGCTCCGCAGCCGCGTCGCCCGAAGGGCCGGATCCGGAGCCGGCCTCCGGCTCCGCCGGCAAGAGGAGTTCGCGCGATGCGGCGGAGTTCCGGGCCGCGGCGGCGAAGAGCCTCGGCAGCGCCGGGGCCGCGGCCGCCGCGAACGTCGCGTCCCGCCCGATCGCGAACACGACCGACGGGTCGATCGGGCGCTCCGACCGGGGCGAGGACCGCGCCGCCAGCTCGCGCGCCCAAGCGCTCGCGACCTCGTCGCGTGCACCGACGTCGAGCAGGTATCGGACCTGCACGCCGTCGAGGTGCTCCGGCATGGGATGGCTCGCGAGCACCAGCGCACGGGCGGCCACCCCCAGGCTCCTCGCCGCGAAGAGGGCGTGGTTCCGTGTGACGCGGAACGGCGCGGCCTCGGGTTCGAGGGTCACTTGTTCGGCCTCGGACTCGGGCATCCGCGCGGCCGCGTCGAGGACGGCGGCGCGAGTGTCGGCGTCGTGCGGGGCGCCGACGCCGATCAGCATGAAACCCGCGAACCGCACGACCGGGGACGGGGCCGCGAGGAGCGGGCGGAGGGTGCCGGCCGAGGCGGTGCCGTCGTCCGTCGCCTCCACGCCCGTGACGGCCGAGCGACCGATGATGGTGACGACGGCGGCGGCGGTGCGCGCCGTCGCAGCGTCCCCCGAGGCCATCCAGGGCCGTGCGACCGCGAGGAGGCCGAGTCCATCGCCGAGCCCGGTGTCCATCGCGAACTCGCCGTACGGCGCGCGCAGGCGCAGGAGCGGGAGTCCGAGCAACGCCGCGCGCATCGTGTCCGCGGACGCGGTGCTGGCCGTGGCGAACGCGACCGCGAGGTCGGTGCGCGTGACGGCCGCGCCGAGCGAGCCCAGGAACCGGAACACCTCGTCGTGGAACGCGAGGCCCGCCGCGGACATCGTCGTCCACGCCTTCGCGGCGTCCTCCTGGCCGCGACGGCCGAGGAGGCGCAGCGCGCGGACGGCGGCCGCGCGCACCGTCGCGTCCTCGTCGCGCGTGGCGTCGAGCAGGACGGGCACCGCGACAGCCGCCTCCGGGTACCGCGTGCCGAGCGTCTCCGCGGCCTTCGCCCGCGTCGCGGGCTCGGGGGCCTCGAGGCCCGCGGCGATCGTCGCGACGTCGCTCGCGGCGGCAGGCGGGGCCGGCGCGTCGCCTGCGCGTGCGGGGCGGAGGACGGCGGTGGCGGCGAGTGCCACGAGCGCCGCGAAGAGGGTGGGTGTGATCGAGCGCCGGTTCATCTCGTTCCTCCCGAGACGCGGAGGATACCCATCCGGCGCGGATCGGGCCTCGCGTCGTCGTCGCCCGTCAGGCCCCCAACCGTCGCAGGGCCTTCGCCGCGCGGTAGCGCACCCGGGCGTCGGCGTCCTTCGTGAGCGGCACGAGGACCTCCTTCGCCTTCGCCTTGTCACCCGTGACCGCGCCCAGCGCGTCGATCGCCGCGAGGCGGCGGAGGACGGGGAACTCGAAGAAGGCGCCTCCGTTCTCCATGGCCATCGCGGGCTGGAAGAAGGGGGCGTCCGTCGCGATCGGCCCCCGACTGTTCGGCGGGATCGCCGGCGCGGGCTGGGTCACCGTGGCGATCGGGGCGAGGCGCGCGATCGCCTCGTCGGGGACCGGACCGACCGCGAGCGCCGCCAGCAGGTTGAGCTCGGTCGGCGCCGACTCCTTCGTGCGGCTGGCCTGCAGGGAGGCGAGCAGCGTCGCGGGCGGCACCAGCCCCGGCTTGCCGAGGTCCACGAGGATCGCCGCGGCCGTCATGCGGTCGGGGATCCGGTCCGCCGCGACCAACGCGCGGCGCAGCGCCCCCGCGGCCCGAGCCCGCATCCCCTTGTCCACCTCCGCCTCGGGGACGCGGTGCGCGAGCCACGCGAGCGCGAGGCATCGGTGCGGCTGGCGGCGCCACGGCTCCTCCGGGGCCTCCTCGGCGGTGTCCTGCGGCACCGGGTCGGCAGGGGCGTTCGGGTCCACCGGCTGCAGCAGGGCGCGCGACGACTCGGACTCCGACCGCTCGGTGTCGACCAGCCGCGGCAGCGACTTGGCGGCCATGGAGGCGAGCTCCGTGTCCTCGCCGATCGCGAGGACGAGGCGGAGGCTGACCTGGCGCCGATGGCGCGGACCGACCCACTCGGCCATCGCCGCGCGCCAGACGTCCCGCACGAGGTTCTTCGCGCCGACCTCCAACCAGGTGCGGACCGTGCGGTCGTCCTCCTCGCCCGTCGCGGCCCGTCCCTCCGTCAGGAACGTGCTCGCCGGGGTGCCGAGGCTGCGCGCCGCGGCCTCGACGTCGTCGCGCTCGACCGCGAAGTCCGGCGGCTCGTCGCCGAGGCCGCGATTGTCCTTCGGGAGCGCGGCGGCGAGCTTCACGAGGGTCATGGCGGTGCGGAAGCTGTGCGGGGCGCCGTTGGCGACGAGCCGCCATCCGGCGAATCGAACGGCCGGGGCCTCCGCGGAGAGCATCGCCGCGAGCTGGGGCGCGGACGCCGTGTCGTCCTCGGGCGCCGCGCCGAACGGCGCCGCGACGGCCGACCGCCCGAGGATCGTCGCGGCGGCGGCGGCGGCGCGGGCGGTCGCGGGGTCCTTGGACGCGACGAACGGCAGGACGACCTCGATCGGTCCCAGGGCATCGCGGAGCGCGATCCGGTACTCGAGCTCCCCGTCGCGCAACCGCACGGGGCAGAGCGTGAAGAGGTGGAGCGCCACGGGCGGGAGCGGCGACTTCGCGGCCGCGGCTTCGAGGATCAGGTGGGCGATGTCGGTCGGCGTGAGCGCCTGCCCGATCGTGAAGATGAAGCGAAACGCCTCGTGCATCGCGGCAAGGTCCGCCGCGGGTGCGGCCGCCCAGGCCTTCGCGGCGTCCTCTTGGCCGCGGCGGCCGAGGAGACGCACGGCGCGCAGGGCCGCCGCGCGCACCGTCGCGTCGTCGTCGCGCGTGGCCTCGAGGAGCACCGGGAGCGCGACGGCCGCCTCGGGGTACCGCGCGCCGAGCGTCTCGGCCGCCTTCGCTCGGGTCGCGGCGTCGGGTGCCTCGAGGCCCGCGGCGATCGTCGCGACGTCGTTCGCGGCGGCCGGCGCGGGCGCCGGCGGTGCGTCCGCCGCGTGTGCGGGGCGGAGGAGGGCGGCGGCGAGCACCGCGAGCGCCGCAATCGTGGTGGGGGTGATCGAGCGCCGGTTCATCGCGTCCTCCCGAGACGCGGACGATACCAAGTCGGCGCGGACCGCGCCCGGCGCAACGAGTTCGATTACCCACCCAGTCGTCGGAGGGCCTTCGCGGCGCGGTACCGTACTCGGGCGTCGGGGTCCTTCGTGAGCGGCTCGAGGACCTTCTTCGCCTGCGCCTTGTCGCCGACGACCGCGCTCAGCGCGTCGATGGCTGCGAGGCGGCGGAGGGTGGGGTCCTCGGCGCTCTCGCCGGCGGACTTGACCTCGAGGGCTGCGAGCACGTACGGCCAGCCCGCGGCGAAGCGGAGCCGATCGGCGGCCGTCGGCACGTAACTCGGGGGCGTCGGGGCCGTCGCGAACGGCGCGGCGAGCGGCACGAACTCCGATGGCGCGTCCCCATTGGCGGTGATCGCGTGCAGCACGGCGATGGTCAGCGATGGGTCGGCAACGGTGCCGCGAGCCTGGAGCGCCGCCACGAGCGTCGAAGGTGGGACGAGCTCCCTACGGTTGAGGTCGGCGACGGCCGCCGCTGCCATCCTGCGGTCCTCGTACTGTCCCGGCTCGACGAGCGCTCGCCGGAGCGCGGCGGCGCTTCGGATACGGACGCCGTCGTCCAGGAGCGCCGCGGGTGTGCGCTGAGCCAGCCAGGCAAGCGCGAGGCAGGCGCTTGCCCGGGTCGTGGGCCACAATGACGGCGTCGGCGCCGCGGGGTCGTCCGGTACGGCGTCCGGTGGAGCGTTCGGATCGACGAGCGCCAGGAGTGCGCGGGCGCGATGTCCGAACCGCCGCTCCCGGTCGAGCAAAGCGCGAATCGATCCCGCCGCGTCCGCGACGAGGGTGGCGTCTCGGCCGGCGACGAATACGATCTCGACCTCCGGCGTTTCGTCGAGCTGCAACCGCTTCCAATCGTCGACGGCGAGCGCCCAGGCGCGGCGTGCTTCGTCCCAGGCCTCGACCGAGAGCAGCGCGGCGAGCCGCTCGCCGTCCGTCTTGGGTGCCGCGACCGAGCGCGGAGGCCCGGCTGTCCGCGCGATCGCCCCGAGCGACCGGGCTGCCGCCCAGCCGTCGGCATACTCAACCCGCAGGGGTGCGTCGAACTCGAGGCTCCGGCCTGCCGAGCCCTCGCGGGTCGGCAGCGCCTTGAGTGCGGACAGCGCGGCGGCGCCGGTCGCAGGCGAGTGCGGGGCGCCGGTGGCGAGCAGGCGCCAGGCAGCGAACCGAACGACCTCCCTCCGCGACGAGAGCAGCGGGACGATCGCGGGCGACGACGCCGTCGCGTCGTCAGGCGCGCGCTCGCGTTCGAACTCGCTCACGCCGGAGCGGCCGAGGATCGTGACGACCGCTGCGGCTGCGCGGGCGATCGTCGCGTCGCTGGACCGCAACCACGGCGCGGCGACGGCGAGGCAGTTCGCCGCATCGCGCCGCGCCACGGCGGACGCGAATCGGAGTGTGGGCGGTCGTAGTTCCAGGGTCGCGAGACAGAAGAGGCCCGCGCGGATGAGCTCGGCGCCGCCGGCGCACGCCTCCGTGAAGCCCGCCGCCAGATCCACCGGCGTCGTCGCGGCGCCCAGGACGGCGACGATGCGGAAGACGTCGTGGTGGAACGCGAGGCCCGCCGCGGACATCGTCGTCCACGCCTTCGCGGCGTCCTCCTGCCCGCGACGGCCGAGAAGGCGCAGCGCGCGCACGGCGGCCGTGCGGACGGTCGCGTCCTCGTTGCGGGTTGCGTCGAGGAGCACCGGCACCGCGACGGCCGCCTCGGGGTACCGCGCGCCGAGCGTCTCGGCCGCCTTCGCGCGGGTCGCGGCGTCGGGCGCCTCGAGGCCCGCGGCGATCGTCGCGACGTCGTTCGCGGCGGCCGGCGCGGGCGCCGGCGGTGCGTCCGCCGCGTGCGCGGGGCGGAGGAGGGCGGCGGCGGCGAGCACCGCGAGCGCCGCAATCGTGGTGGGGGTGATCGAGCGCCGGTTCATCGCGTCCTCCCGAGACGCGGACGATACCAAGTCGGCGCGGACCGGGCCTCGCGTACCCGGGGCTAGGACTTCGTCGACGGGGGGGTGGCCGGCGCCGGGACGTTCGCCGCGATCGAGACGGCGGGGGTCGGGCGGGGGATCACGAGGCCCTCGCGCTCGAACGCGGCGAGGATCGCGTAGCGGAGGTCCGACGCGACGCCGCCGCGGTCGCGCACGCGCCAGGTCTGGGCGTAGAGCGCGAACACGAGGCCCGTCGGCGCCAACTCGACGATCCGCACGACGGGCGAGGGCTCGCCGACGACCGAGGTGTGCTCGCGGGCCAGCGCCAGGAGGACGCGTTCGACCTTGGCCGGGTCGGTGCCGTGCTCGACGGTGACCTTCACCTCGACCAGCGCGTACGCGAGGCCGTGGGAGAGGTTGGTGAGGCGCTCGGCCATCATCTGCCGGTTGGGGACGAGCACGGTGGTGTTGTTGCCCGTGCGCAGGAGCGTGCCGCGCATGCGGATCGCCTCGACCGTGCCCGTGGTCTGGCCGACTTCGACCAGGTCGCCGACGCGGATGGGGCGCTCGACGAGCATGACGTGGCCGCTGAAGAAGTTGCCCAGCACGTCCTGGAGGCCGTGGCCGAGGCCGATGCCCGCGGCGCCGAGGAACCACGCGAGGGAGCCGGTGTCCACGCCGAGCGCGTCGAGCGCGAGCACCGCGACGATCGCGATGACGACGTAGCGCAGGATCGCGAGGATCGCGTACCGGACGCCCACGTCCACCTCGGCCTTCGGGAAGACGAGGAACGTGAGGACCGTCTTCAGCACGCGGCCCACCACGATGACGACCGCCATCCGCGCGAACCCGCCGAGGACGCGGCCCCACGTGAGGACGCCGCCGCCGACGACGGGCGCGTCGAGCGCGTCGGCCACGCGGGCCGGGGTCAGGTCCCAGGCCCCGAGGACGGCCAGGGCGGTGCCGACGAGGACGAGCGCCTGGATCGTGCCGACCCCGAGGCGCTCGAGCCCGACGGAGGCGGGGCTCGGCTCGGACTCGGTGCCGGGCGCGGCGCCCGCCCGGCCGATCGCGATCACCTCGCGCAGGCCGGCCCGCAGCCAGTGGGAGACGCCCGTCGCGACCAGGAGGATCCCGGCGGTGAGGAGGGCGTTGCGCAGGAGGAACGCCGCCAGCGGGAGGTAGCCGAGCCCGCGCGCGACCACGAGGACGAGCGCCGTGACGACCGCGAACGGGAAGATCACGCGCGTCGCCATCGTCGCAAGGGCGCCGAGCAGGCCGGCGCCGGCGCGACGGCGGAGGCCGGCGAGCACGCCGCCCGCGGCGAGCGCGGTGGCGCCGAACAACACGAGGGCGCCGTCGCGGGCGATGCGCAGCGCCGCCGCGACCGCCGGGCTGCCGCCCGCGGACCGCACCAGCCAGCGCCCGCCCTCCGTGAGGAGCAGCGCGAAGAGCAGCGCGCGGCCGGCCATGCTCACCTGCGCGGCGCGGGCGTCGTCGAGCCGCACGAGCCGGAGCGCGGGGCGCACGGGCGAGAGGACCTCGACCAGGAGCCCGCGCAGCAGCGACCAGCCGAGGAGGAACAGCCCGGTGCCGAGCACCTGCCGGCGGAGCGTCGCGTCGGCCCCGAGCAGCGCGGTGGCCGCGAGGCCGAGCCCGACGAGGGCGAGGTGGGGCGCCATGCGCCACAGCAGGCGGAGCGCGCGCAGGCCCGGGACCCAGCGGCGGGGGGTGCCGGCGGGGCTCATGCGCCGCCTCCCGCGGCCGGCGGCGGCGGGTCCTCGGGGCCGGCGGGGGCGCCGGACACCTCGTGCAGCGCCGCGGCCTCCGCCGCCTTCATCGCCGCGGTCTCCTGCACCTTCTTCTCGGCGACGGCCTCGCGCTCCTCCTCGACGCTGGCGCCCGCGACGGGCTCGGCCGGGTCGAGGACGACGCGATCGAGGCGGGCGGTGATCCACCGGCGCAGGCGTCGCACGCCGACGAAGCAGAGGAGCGCCGCCGACGCGAGGCCCGCGAGCGCCCACGCGTGCGCGCGCGCGAAGGTGCCGACGTGTTCGTCGCCGCGGAACGTGAGCCAGTGCCACGCGGCCTCCACGTGGGTGCCCGCGTGTTCCGCGTCCTCGGCGAAGACCTCCGGGTTCACCTCGGGGTCCACGCGGATGCCGAAGCTCCGCGGGCCCTGGTCGAGCAGGGCGTCGCGCAGGCGCGTGAGCGCCGCGAGCTGGGCGGTCAGCCGCGCCTTCTCGGCGTCGATGCCCGCGACGGCGTCGGCGTGGTCGGCGCGCGCCTGCTTCAGGGCGGCGCGGAAGCCCCGGATCCGCCAGAGCGCGCGCGCGGGGGCGGCGGCCTCCGCCGTCCCGATCCGCGCCTCGGCGTCGGCCGCCGCGGCCTCGAAGCGCGCGGTCACGGCGGCGCGGTCCTCGGTGGCGCGGAGCCGGACGCGCAGGGCCGCGATCCGGCGCACGGCCGCCGCGTGGTTGCGCGTGACGAGCTCCGTGTCGAAGCGAGGGAGCTGGCGGAGGGCGCCGTCCACGTACGCGAGGTCGAGGCCCGCGGCCTCGGGGTCGCGGTAGACGACGAGGTCGTCGCGGGCGGTGGTCGCGGTCGGCGCGACGCCGGGCGAGGGGCGGTCGCCCGTGCTCGCGTCCGACCGCGCGGTCAGGCGGCGCAGCTTCACCGCGTCGCGCACGACGCCGTTCACGGCCAGGAGCGCCTGGTACACGTCGGCGACGGCGAGGTTCCACGCGGCGTCCTCGGCGCGGACGGCGGCGCCGGGGCCGGGCGGGCGCCGCGCCTCCTCGAGCGACGCCGCGAGCTCGCCGGCCTCGTAGTCGAGGCGGTCGAGCTGCCGTTCGCGCCGCACGCGCTGGAGCTCGTCGGTGAAGCGGGAGGCCGCGAGCTCCGCGGCGAGGGCCTCCGTCCGGGCGAGCTGCGCCGCGCCTTCGTGGAGCCGGGCCCTCGCGTCGGCGCGCAGCGCGGCCCAGAGGAGGAGGCGCAGCTCGAGGGACGCGAGCGCCTCCTCCGCCTCGAGCTCTCGGACGCCGAGCTCCGGGACCGACAGGGCCGGTGACGCCTCGGGCGCCGTCGGCGTCGCCGGCGCCGGGGCGCCCGACCGGTCGGCGGCGCGTTTGCTCACGTCGATGCGGCCGGCGAGGTCGCCGAGCTGCTTGCGGACGGCCTTCCCTTCCGCGACCAGCGCGTCGAGCCGCGCGACCTGCGCGTCCCGGGCGCGCTCGAGGCCCTCGGCTTCCTCGCGGTGCTCGGCGGCGCGCCGCGTCTTCTCGCGGACCGTGGACTCGTCCACCAGGCCCGGCGTGGGCGACTCCTTGGCGTACGCCTCCGCGCGCTCCTTCGCCTGGACCGCGCGCAGCCGCAGCCACGGCTCGTTCACGTCGGGGTCGGCGCCGAGGCCCTCGTAGAGGAGCCGCCCCCGCGGGCTGCGGGCGGCGAGCGCGGCGAGCGGGCCCAGGTCGAGGCACGGCGTGGGCGAGGCCTCGACGACCTTCGTCAGCAGGGTGCCCTCGCTGTCGAGCACCGCGCGGACGAGCGACGCCCACGGGTCGGGGGGCTCGTCCGGCGACGACGGCTTCGTCGCGTCGGCGGGCGCGGCGGGCCGGAGCGGGTACGACCGCGGCGGCCTGCCGTCGCGTCCGCGCACCACGACCGGGCAGTCCTCGAGCCCGATCACCCAGCGATACAGCCGTCGCGACATCGCGAGCGCGCCGGGCGCGGCGGAGCCGGGCAGCAGCGCCGCGCGCCGATCGACGTGCTCGGCGAAGCGTCGCAGCGTCTCCGAGACGTCGGCCCGTCCCGCGCTGCCGGCGGCCTGCCAGGCGGCCAGGAGCTTCCGGTCGTTCTCGAGGGCGTCCACGAGCGGTTCGAGGTTCGTCTCCTCGCCGCTGGCGGGGACGACGGACTTCGCCTCGCTGACGAGGGCCTCGCGGGCGTACCGCCGTCGGTTCGCGTCGTCGTCGGCCTGGGCTGCCACGGGCAGCAGGGCGGCCGCCGCGAGCCACCCAGCAACGAGACGGGCCGTGGAACGTCGCACCCGCCCATCCTACGTTCCTCACCGCCCCCTTCCGCCCTCCGTCCCCGCCGCCCGCTCCCCCTTCTTCTTCTTCTTCTTCTTCTCGTCCGTGGTGCAACTTCGACCGCGCGTCGCCTCTCGCGCCCCCGCCCTCTCACCGTCGATGGTGCAAGTGCGCCCGCGGCCTCCCTCGCGCGGGCTTCGCCGGCTCGCCCGCTCGTGGCCGGCGCTGCGCCGGCCACCGTTCGGCATGTGCGCGAGCCCGCCGGAACGTCCTTGTACGCCCCGCTCCGCTCCTTAGATCCCGTTCCGGATCCACAGGGCATTCAGAGCTCGCGCAGAACAGCGCGCGGAAGGAAACATCGGTCGCGGGACGCTCCAGCCCCACAAACGAAGACGGGCGCCCCTGGTGAGAGGGGCGCCCGTTCATCGATCACGTACCGACGGGTCTACAGGTCCTGCGGCCGGACCGTCCCGCGGCCATTCGCCTTGCAGCGCTCGATGGCCTTCTTCAGCATCCCGCCGACCGCCGCGCTGACGGCGTCCGTCAGGTCGCCCGCCGCGCGGACGCCCGCGCCACGGACCACGTCCTTGACCTTCGACGCGACGACGAGGTTGCCGGCGCCGCCCTTCGCAGCCTTCTTGGCCTTCGCCATGGGAGTTTGTCTCCTTGGAATCGCTCGGAATCTCGGTCCCCGCGGTGTTCCAAGCCATCCGCGGGAGCCTGGCGGGGCGGACGAGAAACGCTTCTCGCGCCGCGAACCACCTACTGCGTGAAGATTCGTAGCACGTGGGGGGGACACGACGAAAGAATCTGTTTTCGTCCCAATCGCCAGCCCGTCGCACGCGACCGCCCGGAAGCCGCATCCGATCCCCACCCGACCCCCCGAAAAGCCCTGGGTTTTCCTTGGAATTCGAAGGGTTCCCTCTCCACGCGGCACCCCGCGCCCGGCCCGGCCTCGCCAATCCCCCCGTTGGACGCAGAATTCGGCGCTTTCGTCGCGCGAGGTCAGGGCAGCCGCACGCTGACCGCGACGCCGTCCCGAAGCGGCAGGATCGTCGTGCGCAGGCGGGGGTGGGTCGTGACCGCTTCCACGTACCGCCGGATGGCGACGGTGGCCGGGTCCTGGGCCGTCCGATCCGCCACCGCGCCGTCCCAGAGGACGTTGTCGGTCACCAGCAGCCCCCCGGGTCGAAGCCGCGCGACCGCCGGCTCGACGACGTCCGGATACCCCTCCTTGTCGATGTCGCAGTACACGACGTCGAACGGGCCCGTCTCGCGCCGGAACGCCGACAGGGCGTCCTCGCGGACGTACCGGACCCGGTCCCGGTCCCCGAGCCGATCGAGGTACGCGAGGCCCCGTGCGACGTTGTCGGGGTCGAGGTCGGTGAGGGTGACCTGGCCGTCGGCGGGCATCCCCCGGAGCCACCACGCCGCTGAGTACCCGAACCCGCTGCCCAGCTCGTACACGCGGCGGGCGCCGATGGACCGGGCCAGCACCTCCAGCAGCGACCCGACGGCGGGCCCGACGATCGGGAAGCCCCGGGTGCGGGCGTACGCCTCCATCTCGAGGAACACCGCGTCGCGGGCGGGGGCGTGGGCGTAGACGTAGGCGTCCACCGTCGGATCGGTGATGGGCATGGGGGGTACGCTAGCCGGGCCCGGAGCCCCCGAGGGCGTGCTCGCGTCCGGAGCCGTCCGCCCCGGGGCGTCTCCCTCCCGCCACCCTTCTCCCTCCGCCCACGCTGCTCCCTCCCTCCCCCCACCCTGCTCTCTCCCTCCCCCCGCGCCCCCCACCTTCCCCCGCGCCCGGCCTCCGTCCCCTAGGTCGGCTATACGAGCCCTCCGCGGAGGCTCTCCTTGGTGCTCATGTCCGCCGCCCCGGTCGGTCCCGTCCTGTCGCGCGAGCCGGAGGTCCGGCTCGTGAACGCGTTCCCGCGTCCCTACGAGAACGCGGTCGCGACGGCGCGGACGTGTTACTCGGGGCGCGGGATCGTGGAGACCGAGGAGGTCTCGGGCGGGCCCGGGCTCTCCGAGGAGAAGCGCCGGAAGAAGGTCGAGCAACGCGACCGCATCGCGAAGTCGATCTACCAGGCCGGCCACCACACGACGCTCCAGCACGCGCACTTCCAGTTCGCGCTCGACGCGGTGTCGCGGCAGTTCCTCTGGTCGTTCCTCCACGCGCACCCGTTCTACAACTCCGAGCAGGTCAGCCAGCGCTACGTCGAGGTGCGGGCGGGCAACTACACGGTGCCGCCGCTCTCGGGCGAGGCGCTGGCGGTGTACGAGGCGTGCGCCCAGCGGCAGATGGCCGAGTACCACCGCCTGATCGAGCTGCTGACGCCGGTGGTCGAGCGGGTGTACTTCGGCGTGTTCCCGGCGCGCAAGCCGCGGGCCGAGCAGTGGAAGGGCGCGGTCCAGAAGAAGGCGCAGGAGATCGCCCGTTACGTCCTGCCGCTGGCGACGCACGCGTACCTCTATCACACCGTCTCCGGGCTCACGCTGCTGCGGTACTGGCGGCTCTGCGAGACCTACGACGCCCCGCGCGAGCAGCGGCTCGTCGTGAAGAAGATGGTCGACGCGCTCCTGGCGCACGATCCCCTGGTCGCGACGATCCTCGAGGAGCCGCTGCCGCTCGAGGAGACGCCGGAGCACGCGTTCTTCGTCTCGACGATCGGCGGCGCGGCGAACGGCGCCACCCGCGACCGCGCGGCGGCGGAGTTCGACCGGGCGCTCGGCGACCGCGTGAGCCTGCTGGTGGACTGGAAGGGGCGCAACGAGGAGGTCGTCGCGGCGTCGGTGCGCGAGGTGCTCGGCGTGCCGCGGGCGCTGCTCTCCGACGACGAGGCGATCCTCCTCGCGCTCGACCCGGCGAGCAACAAGACCCTCGGCCAGAGCCTCAACGTCTCGACGATCTCGAAGCTGACGCGGGCGCTGTCGCACGCGTCGTACACGTTCCGCAAGCGGCTGTCCCACACCGCCGACAGCCAGGACCAGCGCCACCGCATGACGCCGGCCTCGCGGCCGTGCCTGCCGGCGTACCTCTCGGACCAGCCCGACTACGTCCGGCCGGCGATCGTCTACGAGGACGACGCCGTGCGGCAGGCGTACGACGAGAGCATGGCGCGGACGTGGGACGCGATCCGGCGCCTGCGCGCGCTGGGCGTGTCCGACGAGGACCGCGCGTACCTGCTGCCGAACGCCGTGAGCATCCGCTTCACGGAGAGCGCCGACCTCCTCCACCTGCACCACAAGCTGAAGATGCGCCTCTGCTACAACGCGCAGGAGGAGATCTGGCGCGCCAGCCGCGACGAGGCGATGCAGATCGGCGAGGTCAACCGCCGCATCGGCCGCTACCTGCTGCCGCCCTGCACGCTGCGGAAGATGGCGGGCGCGGCGCCCATCTGCCCCGAGGGCGACCGCTTCTGCGGCGTCCGCGTGTGGAAGATGGAGATCGCCGACTATCGGCGTCTGATCTGAGGCGGCCTCGCCCGCGGGCGTCGGGCGTGCGGCCGGGTGGCTTCGGGACGCGAGGCCCGGGGGCACCCGGGGCGCGGTCGGGCGCGCGGGACCGCGAGGCCCGGGGGCCGGCCCGGGTCGTCGCGCGGTTTCGTCGCGCCGCCGGGCCGGTGTCGTCGTGGAAACCGACCGGCCGGTCGGCGGACGTCGAGGCCGTCGTCGTCGTAACCGTCGGAATGACGGCCATTTGCACGGGACGACCGGTTTCGCGTGGAATCGCGAAACATCCGGGGGCGTTTCTCCGTCTAACTGGGTGAGCAGAGCAACCCATCGCCAGCGAGCCAACCCTCCTGCCCAACCCTCCCACGTGCTCCTGACGATATCTGCCCCGGCGCCGCTCCTGTGAAGGACCGGCGCCGGTCTTTTTTGCGCCGGCTGATCCGATTCCGCTGACGGCTATCACCATAGTAGCGACGCGAGATCTGCGTCACTGGACTTCCCCCTAGCATCGACGCGGGGACCAGCCCTCGTTCGGGTGCTGCTCGCGGGCTCGCAGCCCCCGTCGTGCGGCTCCGCCGCACGACCCCTCGGGAATATCGGGCCGGCGCCGGAGGCAACCGCATCTGTCGGATCTAGTCCCGACGGTTTCGGTGCTGCGGGCGGGCCGCGCCGGAGGCCGACGCATCGAACGCGGTCGAGCCCGTTCCGCAGGCTGCTCCGGCTCCGCTGACGGCGATTCCACGACGCCCGACGCGGGATCTCCGCGGGAGGTCTCCGATATCCGTCCCTGAACTCCGTCGAGGGTGCGACCGCTTCGAGGCGGCTCTCCGCATCGCAGGGTCGGTTCTCCGGGACCTCCCGTACGCGATCGGCGCGTCGGATGGGGTGCGGAGGGCCCATGAGGACGACGACGCGTGGCCCTCGCCACGCTAGCCCGGCCCATGCACGAGGGGACGAGGTTGGGGCCGCGGCTGCGACCCGGGCGTATCGCAGGGCCACCGGCGGGCACGAACGCGTGCGCCACGTCGCGGAGGCTCCTCGGCGTGGTGCAGGAACACGCTGTCGTCG
>JAEUHO010000591.1 GCA_016795345.1 Planctomycetia bacterium
GGTCGGCGCCCAGGGCTCGTCCTCGGGCGGGTTCGGGCGGCCGGCGAGCTCGAACAGGTCGCCGCGCTCGCGGCGTTTGGGGCCGAAGTGCCGCGAGGCGAGGCGCACGGTGACGCGCGCGGTGGCGCCCTCGTAGGCGACGTCGAGCACGTTCCCCCACCCGCGCAGGCGGGCGAGGAGCTTGCCGTTGCCGGCGTCCACGGCGACCACGACGTCGCGGGCGCGTTTGTCGAGGTGCTCGAGCACGCGGGACGCGAGCGCGTCGAGGCCCTCGCCGGTGACCGCGCTCACCTCGACGGCCTCGGGCAGGCGGTCGCGCAGGACGCGGAGGGCCAGGGGTTCCGTGACGCGGTCCACCTGGTTGAGGACGGTGATGCGGGGGACGCCGCCGGCCTCGATGCGCGAGAGGGTCTCCTCGACGACGTCCACGTGCGCGACGGCGTCGGGGTCGTGGGCGTCGACGACGTGGAGGAGGAGGTCGGCGCGGCGCGCCTCGTCGAGGGTCGAGAGGAACGACGCGACGAGGTGGTGCGGGAGGTTGCGGATGAAGCCGACGGTGTCGGAGAGGAAGACGCGGCGGCCGGGCCGCACGTCCCACGCGCGGGTCGTCGTGTCGAGGGTCGCGAAGAGGCGGTCCTCGACGAGGACCTCGGCGCCGGTGAGGCGGCGCATGAGCGTGCTCTTGCCCGCGTTCGTGTAGCCGATGAGCGCGACGGTGAAGAGGCGCTCGCGGGCCTCGACGGAGCGGAGGTGGCGCGCCTGGATCTCCTCGAGCTCGCGGCGGAGGTCGCGGATGCGGAGGCGGACGAGGCGGCGGTCGATCTCGAGCTGGCGCTCGCCGGGGCCGCGCAGGCCGACGCCGGCCTGGCCGGAGGTCGTCTCGCGGGAGAGGTGGGTCCACAGCCGCTTGAGGCGCGGGAGGGAGTACTCCATCTGCGCGAGCTCGACCTGGGCGCGCGAGGCCGCGCTGCGGGCCCGCGTCGCGAAGATGTCGAGGATGAGCTCGGTGCGGTCGAGGACGCGCAGGCCCATGATCTTCTCGAGGTTGCGCGACTGGCCCGGCGAGAGGTCGTGGTCCATCACGACGAGGGTGGCGCCGACGGACTTGGCGAGGAGGCCGACCTCCTCGGCCTTGCCGGTGCCGATGAGGGTCTTCGCCTCGGGCTTGGCGCGGCGCTGCACCACGCGCTCGACGACCTCGACGCCCGCCGTGTCGGCGAGGCGCGCGAGCTCCTCGAGTGGCGCGTCGTAGGTGACGGGGTCGCGGGGGAGCTGCAGGCCGAGGAGGACGGCGCGGTCGCGGCCGCGGCGGATGCCGGACGAAGGGTCGATCCTCAAGGACGGGCTCCGGCGGCCGGGACCGCGGGCGGGAGGGCCGCCGCGGGCGCCTTCCAGACGGCCTGGCCGCTGCGGTGGAGGAGGTGGCAACGCCAGAGGGCGTCGTCGCGGACCGGGAAGTCGCGGCGGAAGTGGGTGCCGCGGCTCTCCTCGCGGCGGAGCGCGGCCTCGGCGACGCGGCGCGCGACGGCCAGCATGTCGAGGAGGACGAAGCGTTCGACGGTGTCGGGGCCGACGCGGCGGGCGAAGCCCTCCCAGCCCCCCACCGCGGCGACGGCGCCGGTGAGCGCGCCGCCGTGGCGCTCGATGCCGACCATGCGCCAGAGGAGCGCGCGCAGCGAGGCGCGGAGGTCCTCCTCGTCGAGGTGGCCCTCGGGGCCGGCGCCGGTGCCGGCGCCGCGGAGGTGCATGGCCCGCGGCGGGGAGGCGGCGGCGGCCGCGGACGACGCGAGCCCCGCGCGGTGCCCGAGGACGAGGCCCTCGAGCAACGAGTTCGAGGCCAGGCGGTTGGCGCCGTGGAGGCCGCTGGCGGAGACCTCGCCCGCGGCGTAGAGGCCGGGGACGCTGCTCGCGCCCTCGCGGTCGACGACGACGCCGCCGATCGTGTAGTGCGCCGCGGGCCGGACGGGGATCCGGTCGCGCGTGGGGTCGAGGCCGTGGGCCCGGCAGGCGGCGGCGATGCCGGGGAACCGCGTCGCCATGCGCGCGCCGAGGTGCGTCATGTCGAGGAACACGCCCTGGACGTCGTCGCGCGCGAGCTGGTGGAGGATCGCGCGCGAGACGACGTCGCGGGGGGCGAGCTCGCCGCGCGGGTCGGTCTCGAATGCGAAGCGGCGGCCCTTGTCGTCGACGAGGTGCGCGCCCTCGCCGCGGACGGCCTCGGAGATCAGGAACCGCGGCACGCCGGCGAGGTAGAGCGTCGTCGGGTGGAACTGCACGAACTCGAGGTCGCGCAGCACGGCGCCCGCGCGGAGCGCCGCGGCGATGCCGTCGCCGGTGGCGCCCGGGACGTTGGTGCTCTCGCGGAACAGCTGCGCGTAGCCGCCGGTGGCGAGGACGACCGCCCCCGCCCAGACCGAGCGCAGCCCCTGCGGGGTCAGCAGCAGCGCGCCGCGGCAGCGGCCGTCCTCGTCGGTGAGCAGGTCCACGAGGAACGTGCGGGGCCAGAGGTCGACGTTGGGCGAGCCCTGGGCGGCGCGGCGCAGCGTGTCGCGGATCTCGGCGCCGGTCGCGTCGCCGCGGGCGTGCAGCACGCGCGGCTCGCTGTGGCCGCCCTCGAGGGCCAGGGCGGGCGACCCGGGCTCGCCGTCGAACCGGGCGCCGCGCCGGATCAGGTCGGCGATCCGCTCCGGGGCGTGCGTGACGACGTCGCGCACGACCGCGGGGTCGCACAGGCCCTGGCCGACGTCGAGGGTGTCGTGGACGTGGGCCTCGAACGCCTCGCGTTTGCCGTTGGTGACCGCGGCGACGCCGCCCTGGGCCCAGCCGGTGTTGCTCGCGTCGAGCTCGCCCTTCGAGACGACCAGGACGCGCGTGCCGAGGTCGGCCGCGGCGAGCGCCGCGGAGTAGCCGGCGACCCCCGTCCCGACGACCAGCACGTCCGTGAGGTGGTGCGGGAGGCGGAAGGTGTCGAAGGAGAGGAGGTAGCGCGAGCCGTCGTCCACGTTCGACCGGAGGATACCCGGAGGGCGGGCGGGACCGACGGGCGGGAGGCAGGGACGCCAGCGACCGGCTCGACCGGGGGCCTCGCCGGCGGGGATCCGGGGGCGCGGCCGACCGCGGGGCGGTCAGGCGCGGTCGGTGTGGGACAGGTTCAGGAGCTCGAGGCGGCGGATCTTCCCCGTGCGGATGCGGTACTCGCCGAACTCGGCCTTCCCCTTGAGGAGGCGGCCTTCCTCGATGCTGTCGATCTCGAGCGAGACCGACTTCCCGGAGCGCAGGACGACGGTCACCGGCGCGCGCCGCTGCTCCGCGACGTATTCGCCGATCTCGATGCTCCGGATCAGCCGGAACGGGATCTCCACCTCGGCCTCGCCGCGGTACGCGAGGAGGATGTTGGCGCCGGTCGCGTACCCGAGGTCGGACACCTCGGTCGTGACGCCCTTCTTGTCGGTGATCTTGGCGTCGTACGTCGCGTAGTCGATCTCCTCGATGCCGGCGCACGCGGGGGACGGCGCGGCGAACGGGACGACCGCGGAGACGGCACACACCAACACGAGCGCGGCGGTTCGGAACACGGGCTGGCCCTCCGGTCCTTGGACGACGCCCCTCACCCTACTCCTTCCCGAGCCCCCCTGCTCGGGTCCGTGC
>JAEUHO010000088.1 GCA_016795345.1 Planctomycetia bacterium
GCGTCGGCGTCGGCCAGCGCGGTGTAGCAGCGGTGCGCGTCGAGCCAGCGGCCCGCGCCCTCCGCGGCCGTGGCGCAGGCGCGCAGGTGCTCGTCCGAGACCGGCGCGCCCATGCGCCGCAGCAGGAACAGGAGGAACGCGCGGCCCTCGGCGGTGGCGGTCTCGAGGTCCTTCAGCACGGCGGGGTGCGTGGGCCGGCTCTCGTAGAGCAGCACCGCCTCCTCGAGCCGCCCTTCCGCGCGCAGGGCCGCGGCGACGCGGTCGCGCTCTTCGTCCGTCCCGGTGGAGCCGAACTTGAGGCGGCGCATGTCGAGGGCGTTGGGGAAGGTGGTTCGGGGCATGGGGGACTCCGCTCGGCGGGCAGCCTACCCGGGGGGCAGCGGCGGCGCCGCGCCCGGTCCGACACGACCCCTTTGACAACGGGTAGGGTCGTGCCTAAAGTGTTCTACACCAAGGGTCTAGGAACACGGGCCCGGCACCGACCCTCCCCCCGACGCCCCGCTCGCCCGCCGTTCGCTCCCCCCGCATGAGCCCCGAACCCACCTCCAAGTTCCCGTCGAACCTGCCGCGCCGGCCCACGCCGCCGCCGCCCTCGCGTCCGCCTCCGCCGCCGCCGCCGGTGGCGAAGCCGCCGTCCGGCGCGAACCCGCCGCCCGACGACGCGCCGCGGACGATCACGAAGAAGGAGCTGGTCGCGCGGATCGCGGAGCGCACGGGCCAGACGAAGGTCGTCGCGCGCGACATCCTGCAGATGTTCCTCGACGAGATCATCAAGGAGCTCGGCCGCGGCAATCGCCTCGAGTTCCGCGAGTTCGGCGTGTTCGAGATCAAGGAGCGCGCGGCGCGCAAGGCGCAGAACCCGCGCACGCTCGAGAAGGTGGACGTGCCGTCGAAGCGCGTCGTGAAGTTCCGCGTCGGGCGGCTGATGAAGGAGCGCGTCGGGGAGATCCCCGAGGGCAGCCAGTTCATCGCCGACGGCTCGGACGACTACGACGACGAGGACGACGACGACTAGCCCGGCCCATGCACGAGGGGACGAGGTCGGGGCCGCGGCTGCGACCCGGGCGTATCGCAGGGACGCCGGCGGGTGCGAACGCATCCGCCACGGCACGGAGGCTCCTCGGCGTGGTGCAAGAACACGGCCTCCCTTTCAAGCCCTGCGCCAGCTCGGGCCTTCATCCGCTCCGCGGACCGGTCGGCATGGTCGCCTCCGCGCCGCGCCCGGGTCGCATCCATCGGCCCCCACCGGCCGGTGGGGATCGTTCAGCCCCTGTCGCGGCTCATCCCTCGTGAATGGACCGGGCTAGGATCCCGCGCGCCGGGGGCGAGGCCGCGAGGCGGGCCGCGGGATGACGCGAGGCCCGCGCGCCGCGGGGGATCCGCCCCCGCGCACCGGCCGCAGGGCCCCGTCGGCGGGCCGGCGGGCGCGCGGTGGAACGGGGCCTTCGGGCGCACGAGCCCGGCGCCCCGGCGCGAGGGTTCCGGTAGGATGGCGAGGCTCGCCCGCGCGGCGGCGCGAGCCCGGTGACCCGAAGGAGCGCGCATGGCCAGTCGCACGAGCAGCGGACCCCTCGTCGAGCAGTCCCCCCCGAACGGCACGCCGCCGGCCGTGGGCTGGGGCGCGCTGATCCTGGGGCTCGTCGGCGCCGTCACGGGCTCGCTGGCCTACTTCGGCGGCCGCTCGGGCGGCGGGGGCGGCGGCGGCGGGGCCGCGGGCGTGCCCGACGACCTCGACGGCCGCCTCGCGGCGCACGCGAGCCGGCTCCGGACCGAGCTCCAGGAGGACTTCAAGCGGCAGGTGAAGGAGGCGCAGGACACGCTCGTGAAGGCCGAGCGCCGGATCGACGAGACGCGCACCACCGTGCAGAAGGTCGTGGACGACGGTCGCCGCGTCGCGGAGAACGCGGTGCGCGCCAGCAGCGACCATGCCGAGACCGTGGAGACCAAGATCAAGGAGGTCGCCGACCAGACCGGCAAGCTGTCGACGTCGCTCGACCAGCTGCAGGCGATGGTGAAGGACCTCGAGAGCCGGCCGGTCGCCGCCGCGCCGCGCGCCGGCCCCACGCCGGGGCCGACGCCCGCCACGCCCCCGGCGAAGGAGCCCGACGACGAGCCGGCGCCAGCCGCCGGGCCCACGGCCGAGGAGCTGGCCGCGCAGAAGGCCAAGGTCGACGCGTCGATCGCGGCGCTGGCGTCGCCCGAGATCGGCAAGGTGTTCGCCGCGTGCGTCGCGCTCGGCAAGCTCGGCGACCTCGCCGCGGTCGAGCCGCTCGTCAAGGTGCTCAAGGAGCACAAGGACGTCTTCGCGAAGACCGCGGCCGCCACCGCGCTCGGCAACCTGCACGCCTGCGACGCGGTGCCGACGCTCCTGCAGTCGATCCTCGACCGCGACGACGGCGTGACGCTCGCCGCCGCGCTCGCCTTCGGCAAGATCGCCGGGGTGGACGCCGGCATGACCGGCAGCCCGACGCGCAAGGAGCGCAACGACGCCCGCGAGAAGTGGTCGAAGTGGTGGGGGACGAACGAGGAGGCCGTGCGCGCGAAGTGGGGCCAGCCCAAGGGCGGTGCCGGGGGGGGCGAACCCGCGCCGAAGTAGCGCCGACGCGGCGATGCGGACCGGTCCGGCCGCCGTTCCCATGGGAGACGGCCCGCGAGGGCCCGGAGTCAACGCGATGCCCTTCGAACCGCTGTTCTGCGACCGCTGCCACGAGTCGATCCCCGACGCCGACCTCGAGTGCGGGAAGGCGGTCCGGTTGGGCGGCCGCGTGCTCCACGTCGCCTGCGCGTTCCGCAGGGCCATGCCGGGCCCGGGCCGCGCGCTGACGTTCCTGCTCGCCCTCGCCGCGGGCGCGGGGGCCGGCTTCGCGATCGTGAGGGTCCAGGCCCTCGAGGCGGAGCGCCGCGCGGCGCCGAAGGTCGTGTCGGCCGACGACCTCGCCCGGCAGCTCGACGCGCTCGACGGGCGGATCCGCGCGACCTTCGACGCGAACCGCGCCGCGACCGCCGAGCAGGTGAAGGCCCTCGGCCTCGACCTGCGCGACGCCAACGTCAAGTCGCTCGACGCCGCCACCGCGAGCCTCCGCGCCGAGCTGCAGCGGCAGGCCGACGCGACGGTGTCGCGGTTCGAGGCCAACGAGCAGCAGCTGGCCTCCATCAAGGAGTGGGTGGGCGAGGTCCGGGCCCGGGCCGCCGCGCTGGCGCAACCGCGACCGGCGGAGAGCGCGGCGGTGCCGCCCGCGCCCGTGCCCGCCCCCGCGCCGCCGACGCCCCCCGCCGTCGAGCCGCCGGGCCCGCAGGTCGCCCCGCCCGCGCCCGGGCGCCCCGCGGTCGACCCGGAGGCCCAGGCGCGCATCGACGACGAGCTCGCGCGCCTGCTCAAGATGCTGAAGGACCCGGACCCGTCGCGGTCGTTCAGCGCGACGTACAAGCTGAAGGAGCTGAAGGACCTGCGCGCGTCGCCGGCGCTCGTCGAGACGCTGCTGAAGCACAAGGACTACTACACACGCCTCGGCGCGGCGACCGCGCTCGGCGAGCTCAAGTCCTGCGACGCGGTGCCCGCGCTCATCGACGCCCTCGACGACAAGGACGAGCTGGTCCGCGTCGCGGCCGGCGAGGCCATCGCGACGATCCGCGGCGAGGCGACGAAGCCGCTCGTGGGGCTCTCGAAGAAGGAGCTCCGCACGGTGAAGGACGACCTGTCGCGCTGGTGGAAGGAGAACGAGGGCGCGGTGCGCACGCGCCTCGCCCAGCCGCAGCCGAAGGCGCCGTAGGGGCGCGGCCCCGCCGCGCCGCCCCGGGACGTCGCGGCCCGCCCTCGGGACCGCGAGGCCCGCGCGCCCGCGGGCCTCGCGGTCCGGTCGGGCGCCGCCCCGGGACGACGCTTCAGACGGGCATCTCGTACACGCGGTACGTCGCCGAGACCTTCCCGCCGAGGGCCTCGAGGTCGGTGCGCATGCGCACGTTGTCCTCGAGGATCCACGAGCCCTCGCCGCCGCGGTAGCCCGCCTCGGCGGCGCGGCGGAACACGTCGACCATCAGGGCCGCGTCCACGCCGCGGCCGCGGAACTCGGGGAGGACGCCGAGGAGCATCGTGCGCGCCGCGCCGATCCGCTTGCGCCGGGCGAGCAGCT
>JAEUHO010000097.1 GCA_016795345.1 Planctomycetia bacterium
CGAGCCGAGCGCGGTCGTCCGCGCGCAGCAGGCGCTGCTGCTCGCCCACCACCACACGCAGCGCGAGCCGCTCGTGATGCTCGACGCCGTGGGCGGCGTCGTCGTCGGGTTCACGGCGTCCGGGCGCGTCGTCGTCTACACCGCGGTGGACGTCGTCGCGTGGACGGCGTCGACCGAGCGCATCGCCCGCGCCCTCCTCTCCGTGGACGGCGTCGCGGCGGCGCCGTCGCGCGACCTCTACGTCACGGGGCTCGTCACGCCGCGCGCGAGCGCGGAGCTCGGCCGGCTCGGCTTCGCGACGACCCAGGGCTACGTCCCGCGCTGACGCTCGCCTCGCGACGCGCGGGCGCCCGTCGCGAACCCGAGGCGGGGACCGGCGCGGGGGCGCCGGGCGCCCCCCCGGTCCGCGCCGGCGTCTCGCGCGAGCCCGCGCTCAGGCGCCCCCGTCGGCGGGCTCCACGGCGCACGGCGAGACCCATCGGAGCTCGAGCCGCCAGTGGCGGATCCAGGGGGAACTGCTGCCGGCGCCGTCGTTGTCGCCCCGACAGCGGACGACGACGACGTCGCCACGCAGCCGGCCTCCCTCGAGCAGCGCGACGGTCGTGGGTGCCGGCGAACGCGGCGGCTCGGCGAAGCGCGTCGCCACCGCGACCGCGAATCGCTCCTGGACGAGGTGTTCCCGGGGATACCGCCCGACCAAGGTCCCGTCCCACGATCCGATCGCGATCCGTTGCAGGCTCACGCACACCCCACCGGGCCCGCCAGCGGACCGCCGGAAGTCGAGTTCGGGAACCGCGTTGCGGTTCGCGTCGGTTCATTTCGCATGATGTCGAGGGTCCCACGGGACTTTGGCCGAGACGGGGCTGCCGGTGCCCGTCGAGGGCGCGGACGCAGCAACGCGCGTTCCGGGACGATCGCCCGTAAGCCCGCCGATCCGGAGCAACGCGGGGATTGCAGGCCTTCGTCCCGAGGACGGGCCGTTCGGCGCGGCGGCGCCTCCGTCGCCCGCGCGTCGTCGGCGTGGCCGCGAGGGCAACGCCACCGCGTCGAGCGAACCCGATGGAACGCACGCAGCACCGCGCCGGCGTGCGTCCGCACCGGAAGGCCGCGCGCGGGATCCACGCGCGCGGCACGACCCGCGAGGGGCGACGGCCACGGACGTGCGCGGTGGAACGGCGCTTGCGATTCGGGGCTTCGTGACCTCCCTCGCGTCCCTCGATCCGATGCCGCTTGCAGGGTGCAGCGCGGCTTTCGGGACGTTCGTCCGAACGTGTGCCCGATCGTGCGCCGACGTCGGCTCACCGCGCACCGAGGCCAGCGTGCCGACGGCGTGCGCGACCGTCGCGGGACCGCCCGCCGCATGAACGCGACCCGCACCAAGCCTTCGCCGGCGTCGGCACGCGGACGGTTCACCGGCACGGTCGCGACGGCGGTCGCGATCGGCCTGCTCGCCGCCGTCACCACGTGGAGCATCGCCCGTCCGCGGCGCGACCTCGCGCACGCCGGGCCTTCCGTCCCGGGGATCGTGCTCCTCGTCGTGGACACGCTGCGGGCCGACGCGATGGCCGCCGACGCGACCTCCGACGGCCTCGCGCGGCTGCGCGCGTGGGCCCGTGACGCCACCTCGTTCGACGATGCGATCGCGACGTCGAGCTGGACCGCGCCTTCCGTCGCGTCGATCCTCACGGGGCGGCTGCCCACGGGCCACGGCGTCGTCGAGGTCCGGCCGCACACGCGGCTCGCGGGCTCCGTCCGCACCCTGGCCTCGCTCCTGCACGACGCGGGGTACACCACGGCCGCGAGCACCGGCGGCGGGTGGGTCAGCCCCGGCACCGGGCTCGCGTCGGGCTTCCAGCGCTTCGAGACGGACTTCGACCGACGACGGCCGGCCGAGGTGGTCGACGGGCTGCGGGCCACGATCGAGCCGGGGCGGCCGTTCTTCTTCTTCCTCCACACGTACGCCGCGCACGACCCGTACGGGGACCACTACGCCGCGTCGCAGCGCCGCTGCGACCCCGCGACCGCCTCCGACGTCCGGACGCTCGCCGCCACGCTGCGCACCGACCCGCCGTCCCCCGCCCTGCGCCACGCCTTCCTCCGCGCGATGCTCACGAACCCCTGCGGGCGCCTCGCCATGGTGCAAGAGGTCGGCGTCGCGAAGGCCACGCACTACTGGTTGACCGAGTGCCGCCCGTTCCTCGACGGCGGCTGGCGCGACGAGCCCGGCGGGCCCGAGGCCGTCGCCGGCCTGCGTGACGCGTACCGGGCGGCCCTCGACCACGTGGACGACCGCCTCGCGGAGACGCTCGAGGCCGTCGATCGCCTCCCCGCCGGCACGGTCGTCGTCGTCGTCGGGGACCACGGCGAGGCGTTCGGCGAGCACGGCCCGGTCCACCACGGGCGCTTCGTGCACCCCGAGATGGTCCACGTCCCGCTCCTCGTCCGCGCCGACGGGCTCCCGAGGGGCGCCGTCGTCACCGCGCCGTGCTCCGTCGCCGACGTGACCCCCACGCTCCTCGACCTCGCGGGGGTCCCCGCCCCGAGCGGCCTCGACGGCGTCAGCCTGCGACGCGTGGCGGCCGGCGACGCGCCCCGGCGCGCCAT
>JAEUHO010000099.1 GCA_016795345.1 Planctomycetia bacterium
GCAGGAACACGGCCTCCCTTTCAGGCCCTGCGCCAGCTCGGGCCTTCATCCGCTCCGCGGACCGGTCGGCATGGTCGCCTCCGCGCCGCGCCCGGGCCGCATCCATCGGCCCCCACCGGCCGCTGTGCATCGTTCAGCCCCTGTCGCGGCGCATCCCACGGGAATGGACCGGGCTAGCAGCGGACGCCGCGGTCGGTCAGCTGCCGGAACGCGGCCGCGAGGCGGTCGTTGTCGGTCGGGACGGGCCAGGCCGCCTGCGCCCGGGCGTGGGCCGCGACCGCGTCCTCGAGGGCCCGGTCCACCGCCGCCGCGAGCGCGTCGCGTTCGGCGTCGCCCTCGACCTCGTCGCCGTACACCTCGAGGGCGCCCTCGCGGATCTCGGCGGCCGTCGCGTAGCCGGCGGCGACCTGGGTGCGTACGTAGGCGAGGACGTCGTCCGGCGGGTCGTACATGGCGGCCATCGTAACGGGGTCGGGCTCCCGTCGCCGCCGGGGCCGCGCGCCCCGACCGCCGCGCCCATGGCATCCTCTCGCCACCGGCCGTCGTCGTGACGGCCCCTGGAGCCTCCGCATGTCCCGTCGCCGCGCCCTCCTGACCTACGCGTTCGTCGCCCTCGTCGCGGGCGGCCTGGGTTTCCTCGTCCGCGGGGCCGCCGCCGGCGACGAGGCGCCGGCCGGCGAGATGGAGAAGCCGATCGACCAGCACGCGCTGGTGAAGTCGCTCGTGGGCTCCTGGACCACGAAGGCCACGTCGGCCCTCGGGGCCATGTCGGGCACCGCCTCGCACGCGCTCGAGTGCGGGAACACGATCCTGCTCACGCGCACCAGCGGCAAGGCCGAGGCGATCGGCGCGTTCCACGGGCTCGGCGTCCTCAAGTTCTCCGCGGACGGCAAGACCGCGACGCAGTGGTGGTTCGACTCGGGCATGGACACGGCGCTCGTGATGACGGGGCCGGTGACGGCCGACGGCTACACGATCGAGGGGTCGAACAAGCTCGGCTCGAGCAAGACGATGCTGACGAAGAAGGGCGACGGGTTCGAGCTGAAGATCTGGGCCGACGGCGCGGAGTTCATGACCGAGACGCAGACGAAGGCGAAGTGACGCCGACGCGAGGCCCGGCCGGCGCGCGCGCCCGGGGCGCCGGCGGCCGGGCCTCGCGGTCCCGAGGGTCGGGCGCGCCGCGCGGCCTCCGGTAAGACGGCGCGCGGGGCGACGGCGCCCTACAGCTGCGGGTTGGAGGCGCGCGCCTCGACCTCGGCCTCGACGCGCGCCCAGCGGGCGCCCGCGTCCATCGCGATCTTCGCGTCGGCCTCGGTGTCCACGTCGAAGCAGATGTCGGGGTCGATGACGCCGACCCGGACCGTCTTGGCGCGGTGGCGCAGCAGGACCTCCTTGGCGCCGCTCGCGTCGCCGTGGAGGAAGAACTCGCGCTGGAGCGCCCCGGAGTAGACGCCGGGGTGGCCGCCGAGCCCGCGGTACGTCGGGAGGACGATCTCGGCGCCGCGGATCCGGAAGTCGACGATCAGCTTGTCCACCAGCTCGGGCTTCACGAACGGGACGTCGGCCGGGCAGAGCAGGAAGTCGCGGTCCTTCGCCCACGCCGACTCGAGGCCGACGCGGATCGACGAGATCATCCCCTTGCTGGGGTCGCGGTTCTCGATCACGTGGACCTTGAGGCTCGACAGCCACTGCCACGCGGGCTTCTGCTGAGGACCGACCACCACGAGCACGTCGCCGACCTTGCTCGCCTTGCTGAACACCGACACCGTGCGCTGGAGCATCGGCATCCCGCCGAGGTCGAGCAGCAGCTTGTCGTGCCCCATCCGCGTGGAGCCGCCCGCGGCGAGGACGATGGCGGTGGGCTGGCCGACGCTGACGGACATCCCCCCCAGTGTACCGGGGGGACCACGGTCCCGCCCCGGGTACCCTGCCGCGGCTCCCGGAGATGCCCATGAACCTCTTGGCCGACTTCGACGCCGTCCGCGGCGCCGCGCCCGACAAGCTGCGGAAGGTGAATCTGTTCGAGACGCCGCGCTTCTTCTGCGACGTCTACGTGCTCGGACCGGGCCAGTCCCAGGCGGCCCACGTCCACGCGGGGTCGGACAAGATCTACGCCGTCCTGTCGGGGCGCGGCCGCGTCCGCGTCGGCGACGACGTCCACGAGGTCCGCGCCGGCCACGCCGTGTGCTGCCCGGCGGGCGCGTCCCACGGCGTCGAGAACCCCGGCGCCGACGAGCTGCGCCTCCTCGTCTTCATGGCGCCGCACCCGAAGGCACCCGCCTGACCCGCCGCGGCGTTGGGTAGGCTGGACGGCGCACCGGCGACGGGCCGGGCGGAGGGCGTGCCATGGCGCTGAAGGTCGGCGTGATCCTGTCGGGCTGCGGTCACCGGGACGGCGCGGAGATCCGCGAGGCCGTGCTCACGCTCCTCGCGCTCGACCGCGCGGGCGCCGAGGCGGTCTGTTTCGCCCCCGACATCCCCCAGAACCGCGTCGTGGACCACTACCGCGGGAAGGTCGTCGCCGGCGAGACCCGGAACGTGCTCGTCGAGGCCGCGCGCATCGCCCGCGGCAAGATCGCCGACTTGAAGACCGCCAAGGCGGGCGACCTCGACGCCGTGATCCTGCCCGGCGGGTACGGCGCCGCGCTCAACCTCTCGTCCTTCGCCGAGCAGGGGCCGGAGGCCACCGTCCTGCCCGAGGTCTCGGCCCTCCTGAAGGCGATGCACGCGGCGAAGAAGCCCATCGGCGCCATCTGCATCGCGCCCGCCGTCGTCGCGAAGGCGCTCGGCCACCTCCACCCGCGCCTCACCATCGGCGACGACCCGGGCACCGCGGCCGCCGTCACGGCGTGCGGCGCCGTCCACGAGGCCTGTCCGGTCGAGAAGTTCGTCGTCGATCGCGTGAACCGCGTGGTGACGACCCCGGCGTACATGTACGACGCGTCGCTCCGCGGCGTCGCCGAGGGCATCGAGCGCTGCGTGGCCGAGGTCCTCGCGCTCGCCGCCGGCCGCTGACCGCCGCGCGAGGGGGCGGATCGACGCGCCGGATCGGCCGGTTTCACCTCGGGCCCCGTCGCCGCCAGGGCGGGACCTCCGCCCGGCCCCGATCGGGCCCCACGAAGGGGGACATAGGTCCCGATGTTGAGCTGGCCCCCGCTTTGCTACGAGGGGGTTGCCATGCGCCGAACCCTCTTCCTTGCCGCGATTGCCGTCCTCGGAGTGGCCGCCTGGGCCGTTGCCCGGTATGCCGGCCCTGCACACCTGTCGGCTCGCCTTACGTCGCCGACGGCCCCCGGCAGCGCCGCCAGCCGCTGACGGACAGGCCCCCGCGCGGGCCTTCCGTCCCGCTCCCCGAGTGGATTCCTCGGCCGATTCGGGGGCTGCGCCCCCGGTGTAGACGGCCTCCGCCCCGCCGCGCGCCGTGCCGCCCGTCCGAAACGTGCCGACGTTCGGGACCCGGGTATCACGGGCCGTCGGAGGCCCCATGCCCGTCACCGAAGCCCAGGTCCGTCAGGCGCTCACGTCGGTCGTCGATCCCGACCTCCACCGCGACATCGTCTCCCTGGGGTTCGTGAAGGCCGTCGAGATCGCCGGCGGCAAGGTGAACGTCCGCATCGAGCTGACGACGCCCGCCTGCCCGGTGAAGGACCAGCTGAAGGCCCAGGCCGAGGAGGCGATCCGCCGCGTGCCCGGCGTCACGGCGGTCGTCGCCGAGATGACGGCGAACGTGAAGGGCAACGGCCGCCTCCCCATGGCGGGCGACCCCGCGCCGCAGGTGAAGAACTTCATCGCGGTCGGCGCGGGCAAGGGCGGCGTGGGCAAGTCCACCGTCGCGGTGAACCTCGCGATCGCGCTGCGCCAGACCGGCGCCTCCGTCGGCCTCATGGACGCCGACGTCTACGGCCCGTCGATCCCGAAGATGCTCGGCAACGAGCGGCGGCCCGAGGCCATCGACGACAAACACGTGAAGCCCAACGAGGCCCACGGCCTCAAGATGATGTCGATGGGGCTCGTGCTCGACCCCAACAAGGCGGTCGTGTGGCGCGGCCCGATCGTCCACACGGCGATCCGGCAGTTCCTCGCCGACGTCGTGTGGGGCCCGCTCGACTACCTCGTCGTGGACCTGCCGCCGGGCACCGGCGACGTGCCGCTGTCGCTCGCGCAGACGGTGCCGGTGACGGGCGCGGTCGTGGTCTGCACGCCGCAGGACGTCGCGCTGCTCGACGTGAAGAAGGCCGTCGGCATGTTCCGCACGCTGAAGATCCCGATCCTCGGCCTCGTCGAGAACATGTCGTTCTACGCGTGCCCGTCGTGCGGCCACCGCGACGACATCTTCGGCCACGGCGGCGCCGAGGCGTACGCGCGCAGCGAGGGCATCCCGTTCCTCGGCGGCATCCCGCTCCACGCGCAGGTGCGCGTCGGCGGCGACGCGGGCCTGCCGGCGACGATCGACCCGAAGGCGCCCGAGGCCGTGAAGGCGGCGTTCCGCTCCGTCGCGAACGAGCTCGCGCGCCAGGTGAGCATCCTCAACCTCGCGAAGCCCGTGACGGGCACCCTCGAGGTCACGGGCTAAGGCGCCGTCACGAGACAAGGTGGTCCGATCCGGGGCCGTGCGGCGGGGCGCGCAGCGCAACGAACCACGAGGATCGCGGGTTCCTGTCCCGCCGACGAGGCGTGTCGCCGCGCGGCGCGGCCCGCCCCCCGCCGACCACCTCTCGGTTGTTTTGTGACAAGCCCCAACCCC
>JAEUHO010000155.1 GCA_016795345.1 Planctomycetia bacterium
GAACCGTCGCGGGGGGAACCGGCGCCGCGGTCACGGCGGGGTCCGCGGCCGGCGGCGGCGCCGCCGGGGGCGTTGCGGCCGGGACCGCCGGCGCGGCGGGCGGCGGCACGGGCGCCGCGGCGTCGTCCGCCGACACCGGGCGGAGGCCGAGGGCGGCCATCCCGACCGCTCCGACGACCCACGCCAACGCAAGGCCCGTCGGCCGCCACCACGGCGTCGACGTCGGGGACGGCTTGGACGGGCTCATCGCGTGGGGGGTGCCTCGGGGAGCGGAGCGGGCGGGGGCGGCGGCGGCGGGACCGGAGGAGGACAAGCGGGATCCTCCGGTCGGGCCTCCGGGTCCGTCGGCGCGAGCACGGCGGGCGTGCGTCGGGCCCGGGGCCCGACCGCTCGACCCGCCACTCGCTCGGCGTCGGCGAACGCGGTCGTCAGAAGGTACTCGACGAGCCGGGGGAGGGCCTCGTCCGGCGGAGTCGCCGCGCGGGCCGTCGCGCCGATGCGCTCGAGCGCGGCCAGCGCCGCGGGCGTGCGCACGCGCGCGAGGGCGAACGCCACCGGCCGCACGAGCGTCGGCGTCTCCAGCCGGGCCTCCAGCCAGGCCACGTCGCCGTCGTCGCCCAGCAGGCCGACCGCGCGCACGATCGCCTCGCGCACCGCGCCGTCGGGCTCCTCCGCGTACCGCTCCCGCAGCGGGGTCGCCGCGTCGCGGGCCCCCACGTCGCCGAGGAGCACGGCGGCGCGCTCGCGCACGGCCGGCACGAGGTCGGTCGTCGCGACGCGCAGGAGGTCGGGGCCGGCGCCCTCGCCGCCGAGCCGCGCCAGCTCGGTCACCGCCGCGAGGCGGGCCTCGGGGTCGAGCACCTCGGGCAGCCGGCGCACCGCCCGCAGGTACTCCGCCGACAGCGGCCGGCGCCGCGGCGCCGCCGGGCCGGTCCCCTCCTCGCCCGCCGGGTCGCCGCCGCCCGCGGTCGAGCGCAGCACGCGGACGAGGCGCGCGCGGAGCACCTCGTCGAACGTCTTCCGCGCCACCGCCTCGAGCTCGGCCCGCACGGCCGGCGTCAGCAGGCCGGGCTGCTGCGCGGCGACCCCCTCGAGCTCGCGCGCGGCATGGAGGCGGCTCCACGGCTTCGGCGTCGCGAGGAGGTCGAGGAGCAGCGCGACGAGCCGCGCGCCCCGCTCCGCCGGGTCCTCGATCGCGGCGACCTCGAGCTCGCGCGCGAGCACCTCGGCCTTCTCCTTGCCCTCGGCGTCGTCCACGGAGAACGCGGCCTCGAGCCCGAACCCGGACCCCTGCGGCGACGGCCGCAGGAACAACGCGTATCGCCCCCCCGCCGCGCCCGCGAACCAGGCCTCCGACGGCCGGCCCGGGTCCGCGGTGTTGCGGCCGCCGCGGACGAAGAGGGTGAACGACGGGTCGGCCTTGCCGCGGAGCACCTGCTCGGCCTCGACCCGCAGCACCGCCATGCTCCCCATGCCGCGCGACGGCACGAGCACGCGGACGCGGCCCACGACCACGACCTCCGCGCGGGGCAGCACCCCGGCTTCGAGGTGGGTCCGCGGCGCAGGGCCCGCCGCGTCGCCCGGCGCGTCCTCGGCGCGGGCCGGGCCTCGCGTCCAGAGGAGCACGACCGCGCCACCGACGACGCCGACGACGACGGCGGCCCAGGGGCGACGGAGGCGACGACGGATGGACATGGGCCCATGGAACCGCCGGTGTGTCACCGTCGCAACGCCGCGCGGGTGCGTCGCGGGCGAGGGGGCGGCGGCGGGTCGGGCGTCGGGCGTCGGGCGGTCCGGACACGAAGCGAGCGGCGCCGGGGCGCCGCTCGATGCGTGAACCTCGCCCCGCGTCCGTCGCGCGAGGCGACGTGCGTGCGATTCGTCGTGCGAGGTCGAACTACGCGCGGGCGCGCGACTGCCGGTACACGCGCACCGGCACCGCGCGGCTGCGTGGGTCACGGAGCGCGTCGGCCTGCGCGCGCGCGACCTTCTCCTCGTGGATCTTCATGAAGCGCTCACATTCAGCGCGGGATCCCACGAAGATCTGCTCGCCCTGGAGGACGACCTCGAAGTACTGCCGGCCGTGCTGGATGCAGAGGAACCGAGTGTCCATGACCACACGCCTTTCTCGGGCCGCGCGCCGGCGAACCGCCGCGCTCCCGTCGCACACGGGCACGGGCCCACGCCCATACCCACCTCATCGGACGATTGCGCGCCCGACTTGGTTCCCGGAATCACGCAAACTCCGCACCACGTCACGCCGACCGCGCGGGAGCGCCGCCGATTCGTGGATTTCCCGAGGTTTCCCGCGACCGGGCCGGTCCCCGGTCCGGGGGCCCGGCGCGTCGCGGGGTGGTCACGGTGTCACCACCGCGTGCCGCTGGAGAGGACGTTTGTCCGCTGCGGAGGACGTTCGCTGGCTGATCGGGTGCGCCCGTCGTCAGCCGGCGCCGCCCCGCGTGCACGCTCCCACGGACGACGCCCCTCCCGCGGTCCCGCGGCCCGGACGACGGTACGCGAGGCCCGTGTGCGGTTCCAGAAGGCGAGCGCGGGCACGCCAGCCGTCGGTACGCGAGGCCCGTGCGCCCATCGACGCGCACGGCCCTGCGGTCGCGCAGGGTGATCGGCGCGTCCGCGGTGCGCGCGATGCGTCCGCCCGGAGCGCGTGCGGCGTGTGTGCCGTGCCCGCAGGACTTCGAGAAGGCCCTGAGGACTTCAAGGCGGCCCTGAAGACTTCGAGGCAGGCCTGAGGACTTCGAGGCAGCCCTGCGGACGTGGACGCAATCGTCTTCGCTCGGCCTTCGGAGCCCGAGCCCGCCGCGCACCTGCTCGCTGGGCGGAACCTGCGGCCCCGCGTCTCGCGGGCGGGAAGGAATCGCCGAGGCCTTCCCGGCGCGTCACTCCGCGCGGAACGGCACCTGGAGCGCGAGCACGGCGCGAGCGGTCGCGAGCGCGCGCGCGGCGGCGTCGAGCGACGCGTCCGTGACGAGGCCGTCGTCGCCGACCAACCCGCGGAGGGTCGCGGCGGCGCGCGTCGAGAACCGGCGGAACGTCTCGACGGACGCGCCGGCGGCGAGCGCCGCGCCGCGCGTCAGCGCGGTGTCGGGACGGACGTCGGCCGCGAGCCAGTCCTCGACGGTCGCGGCCGCGAGGGTCGCGACGGGCGGCGCCTCGACCACGCGGGCGCGGGCCGCCGCCGCGAGGGCCACGGTCCGCAGCGAGTCCGGGCGCGCGGCGTCGGCACCGTCGGCGGCGAGGCGCGCGGCGAGGCCGCGCAGGTCGGCCGCGGGCGCCCGGTTCTCGGCGGGCGTGCGGAACCCGCCCGCCAGCCACTGATCCTCGGCGAGGGCCCACAACACGGCGTCGCCGCCGGCCACGGTGCCCGTCGCCGCGTCGCGACGCCCGCGCAGGAACGCCACGGCCTTCGCCACGACGTCGCGGTGGGCGCCGAACCGGCTGGAGTGCCCGTCGCCGAGGAACGGCAACACGGTCCACGCGGTCGCGTCGCTCACGTCGGTGCCGGCGGGCGCCGCGAACGAGCCGTCCGCGCGCTGGGTGGCCGCGAGCGCGGTCAGGCTGCGGCGGATCGTGTCGAGCGAGCCGCGCGCCGACAGCCGGGCCTCGATCGCGCGCTTGATGGGGTCGCTCGTCCGGGCGCGGAACGCGGGCGACGCGGCCCGCAGGCCGATCTCGCGCGGGCCGGCGGGCTCGAGCGCGGGGCTCGGGAACGGCGCCTCGTCGGCGACGTCCGCGGGCACGAACTCGCGGTCGGACGCCATGGCGCCGTCGAAGGCCGGCAGCTCGGGCAGCGGCAGCACGCGCCGGTCCTCGGCGCGCGCGACGGGGTCGCCCGCGGCCGTCCACTGCGGCGTCAGCAGGAAGGGCTCGACCGGCGCGACCTCGGACCGGCGCGCCTGCAGCGCGAAGACGCCGAGGAAGATCGCGTGGGCCCCCAACGAGACCGCGAGGACGCGGCCCCAGAACATCCGGCGCGCGCCGACGGGGCGCTCGGCCCCTACGCGCTCGGCCCGCGCCTCTTCGTCGCGGACGCGGGCGACCACGCGGGCGGCGAGGCGCTCGCCGGCGGCGGGGTCCAGCTGTAGGGCGTGGGCCGCCTTGGCGGCCGCCGCGAGCCGGGCCCAGCGGTCCACCTCGGCGCGGGCCCGGGGGTCGCCGGCGATCCGGGCGGCTTCGTCCCCCCCGGGGGGGATCTGGCCCAGGACGAGATCCAAGATCTTGTCGTTCAACGGGTTAGGGTCGTCGGGACGGGTCACGGGGTGCGGGGTCCTACGGGTGAAACGGACCGGGGGCGCTCACGGTTCAAATCCCTCGCGGGCGAGCCGCTCGCGCAGGGCGTTCATGACGGCGTGGACCCGGGACTTCACGGTCCCCACCGGGATCCCCAGGAGGTCGGCGATCTCCTGGTACCGCATGCCGTCCTGCTGGACGAGGGCGAAGACCTCGCGTTGCTCCGCCGACAACGCGGCCACCGCGCGGCGCAGCGCGGCCCCCACCTCGTCGGCCTGCGCGCGGGCGTCGACGGCCGGGTCGCCCGCGACGAGCCGGTCCGTGGGCGAGCCGTGGGCCTCGTCGCCGCCGCCCGCGTCGGACGAGACGGTGGTCGGGCCGGCGGCGCGGTGCCGCACGACGTCGATCCAGTGGTGGCGCGCGATGCTGAACAGGTACGTCGAGAACTTCGCGCGCGGCTCGTACGCGGTGCGGGTGCGGAACAGCTTCAGGAACACGTCCTGCGCGCAGTCCTCCGCCGTCGCGGCGTCGGCGCCGAGGCGGTGGAAGAACGACGCGAGCGGCCGGACGAAGCGCTCCACCAGTTCGGTGAACGCGCGCGGATCCCCGCGCTTCACGCGGAGCATGAGCTCGGTGTCGGCGTCGTGGGGCGTCATGGGACGGCGGCCGCGCGACGGCACGACGGCGGGGGGCGACGCGACGCGAGCACGACCGGAGCATACGCGACGGCCGCGTGGATCGGCGGTCGCGTTCAGCGAGGCTCGAGCGTCACGCCGACGTCGGTCGTGCGGCCCGGCGCGAGCGTCACGGGGACGGTCGCGGGCGCCCACGTCGTCCCGCCCGAGACGGTGACGCGGTACGTCCCCTCCTCGAGGTCGTCGAGCACGAGCACGCCGGTGCGGGGCGTCACGCCCCACCCGGTGGTGTCCTCGGGACGCCGCAGGGCGCGGCGCGGCAGCACCAGCTCGCCGTTCGACGCGCGCCGCACCTCGACGCGGGCGCGGGCGAGCGGGTCGCGACCCGCGGCCACCGTGACGCGCAGCGCGCACGCCGGGCGCACGGTCATCTCGAGCGGCGCCGCGAGCCCCTCGCGGATCGTCACCGGCGCCGGGACGGGGCGGCCGTGCCCGCGCGCGTACACGCGCACGCGCGCGGGCCCCTCGGGCAGCCCGTCCACGTCGAGCCGACCGGAGGGCTGCGTGTAGTACGGGCGCGGGTGGAGGGCGACGCCGGCCGGCGTCTCGACCCACACCTCGGCGGCCATCACCGGGCGCCCGCGGTCGTCGCGGAGGCGCAGCTCGAGCCGGCCGCCGATGCCGAGCACCACCTCGACCTCGGGCTCCTGCCCGGCGGGCTCGGCGATCACGTCGGGGACGGTGCGCGTCGGACGGTCGAGGGGCGTGACGTGCAGGCGGTAGCGCGCGACGGGGAGGCCGAAGAGCTCGAAGCGGCCGTCGGGCCGCGTCCGCACGCGGCCGCTCGTGCCGGCGTCGAGCTCGGCGCCCGTCGCGGCCAGCGGCACCGCCACCACCTCCGCGCCCGCGACCGGGTCGCCCCGCGCGAGCCGCACGACCCCGCGGATGCCGCCCTCGCCGAGCTCGAGGTCGCGCGTGACGCGGTCGTTGCGGCCGAGGCGCACCGGCACGCCGGACCGCACCGCGCCGTCCACGAGCCGCAGCAGGTACCGCCCCTCGGCGAGGCCGTCCCAGTGGTACTCGCCGTGCGCGTCGGTGACCGTCTTCAGCACGACCTCCTCGCAGCCGCGGACGACGTCGGCCACGGCCTCCACGCCGATGCCGGGGACCGGCGTGCCGCGGCGCCGCACCGCGCCGTCGATGCGGCCGCCGCCGACGCGCGCGAAGTCCACCGTCGTCGTCTCGCCGTCCACGATCTCGACGTCGGCGTCGATGCCGGGGCGCTCGGCGAGGCCCGCGGGCACGCGCAGGCGGTACCGGCCCGCGGCCAGCGGCCCGCTGCGGAACGTCCCGTCCGCGCGCGTCACGATGCGCGGCAGCTCCTCGAGGTCGGGCACGCGGAACACGCGCACGGGCAGCCCCCCCACCGCGCGGGCCCGCTCGTCGGCGACGCGGCCCTCGATGCGGCCGCCGGTCCCGAGCCGCAGGTCGAGCAACGCGACGCGCTCGCCCTCCGCCACCCGCACCTCGAGCTCGGTGCCCGCGGCGTCGCGGTCGGACACCTCGACGCGCCAGAGCCCGGGCGCGACGTCGTCGAACGCGAAGTGCCCGTACGCGTCGGTGGTCGCCGCCCGTGGGGCGATCGACGGCGCCGCGCCCCCGCCCTGCAGCCGCACGAGCCGGACCGTCGCGCCGAACGCGCTCGCCCCGACGCGCACGTCGGCCACGAGGCCCTCCACGGTCGCGGGCGACGGCAGCCGCAGCTCGAGCCCGTCCACGCCCCGCCCCTCCACCGTCACCGGCAGCGGTCCCGAGTCGCGGCCGCCCTGGAGCGCGCGCACCGCGTACACGCCCGGCGCCACGCCCTCGAACGCGAACGGCGCGTGGTCGCCGTCCGTCGCGACCTCGACCTCCGCCACGCGCACGGGCCGGTGCTCGTCGCGGAGCGCGTCGTACCGCAGCGCCTCGAGGCGCACCGTCGCGCGGGCGCCGCCGCGGGCGAGGTTGCCCACGGTCCCCGCCACCGGCCGCGCCGCCGGCACCGGCAGCACCAGCGCCTCGTCGCTCCCGGGCACGTACGTCTCGCGCCGCGCGTAGAGATGCGCGCCGTCGGGGCTCGTCGCCTCGACGTCCACCGGCGTCGGCGGCAGGTCGTCGAGGCGGAACCGCCCCGTCCGGTCCGGCACCGCCGTGCGGACCGTCTCGTCGATCCCGAACGCGGCGCCGTCGCGCACGACCGCGCGGATGCGGACCGGCGGGAGCGGGCCGTCCACCGCGTCCACCCGTCCCTCCACCGCCACCGTGCGCGCCACCTCGAGGCGCACCGACCGCGAGGAGCCGGGCGCCGCCTCCGGCACGATCACCGTCGACGCGACGATCCCCGCGCCCTCCGCGGCGACCTGGTGGTCGCCCTCGGCGAGCTCGGTCAGGTGGACCCATCCCTCGACGTCCGACGTGCCCGCGCGCACGAACGCCGCGCCCGTTGGCCCCGCGCCGGGCTCCGCGGGCCGGGCCGACGGGCTCGCGACGACGCGCGCGCCGACGACGGGCGCGCCCGTCGGGTCCACGACGCGGACGTCGAGCGCCCACGCGCGCACCATCCGCACCAGCCCCGCGCGTTCGTCGCGCCCGCCCGCGACGTCCACCGGGCCCACGAGCACGGCGGACCGTCCCTCGGCCTCGACGACGAGCCGCCAGCCCGCGGCCGGCGCCAGGCCCGCGACGCGGAACCGCCCGGCCTCGTCGGTCCGCACCGCCTCCGTCGGCCCCAGCCCCCCCGCCACGTCCGGCGTGTCCGGGGCGGGGACCGCGCGCACCCGCGCGCCGACGATCGGCGTGTGGGCCTTGCCGTCCTCGACGGTCCCGACGATGGCGCCGCGCCGCCGCACCCACCACGTCTCGAGCCGCGCCGTGCCCAGGGACGCGACGTCCACGCGCGGCGCGTCGCCGTCCCAGAGCAGCCCCGCGTCGAGCAACTCGACCTCGTACCGCCCCGGCGCGACCTCGGCGACGGTGAACCGCCCGTCCGTCGCGGTCGTCGCCTCCGCGAGCGTCGCGACGTCCGGCGAACCTAGGTCGGGCGACGTCGGGGCCGCCCCCGCCGGCGCGGGGGCCGGCGGCGTCGCACCGGACGCGGTCGGCAACCCTCCGGACGCGAGGCCCGGCCCGCCGCGGTCGGCGGCTGCGCCGTCGACGGCGCCGCGCGGCAGCGGCGCGAGCGCCCGCCAGCGCAGCCGCAGGCCCTCGACGGGGTCGCCGCCCTCGACGTCCACCACGCGCCCCTTGAGGGTCGCGCCGAACGGCACCACGACGGCGGCCGCGCCGGCCCCCGCGACGGCCTCGCCGCCGTCGATCCACGCGCCGTCGGGCCGCCGCGCCACGATCCGCCAGCGCGTCCCGGCGCGCATCGTCGCGAACCGGAAGCCGCCCGCGGCGTCCGGCGTCGCGCGGCGCACCCACGCCTCGCCGCTCCCGTCGGCAGGATAGGCCCAGACGGCGAACCCCGGCGCGGGCGCGCCGTCGGGGCGCCGCACCACGCCGGAAAGCGGCGCGGCGTCCTCGAGCACCACGGTGTCGCGCCCCGGTTCCACGGCGGTCAGCGCCGACCCCGGACGGCGCACCACGAACCCCGCGCCCGGCGTCGCGGCCCGCGGCCACACGGCCACGTGGCCCTCGGCGTCGGCGACGGCGACGGTGGGCCCGTCCTCGTCGACGACGAGGCGCGGGGGCGCGGCCGGACCGTCGTCGAACACGCGGCGCGGTTCGACGACGACGGCGCCCGCGGGCACGCGTCCCTCCGGCGTGCGGATCCGCAGCGCAGGCGCCGCGGGTGCCGCGGGTGCCGCGGGCGGCGCGTCCTCGGCCCGCGCGCGCCGGGGGTCGGCGCCGGGGAGCACCACGCCCCCGAGGACGCCGCACCCCACGAGCACGCCGAACACGCGCCGGCGCAGCCCCCGCGCCGGACGGCCGGGCCGCCGCGCGGCGGCGCGCGCCCGCGCGGACGCGCCCGCCGTC
>JAEUHO010000235.1 GCA_016795345.1 Planctomycetia bacterium
CGCGGGTTCGTCGTCCTGCACCCGGGCACGAGCCGGTTCGGCGCGTTCAAGCGGTGGCCGACGGAGCGGTTCGCCGCCCTCGCCGCGCGGATCGTCCGCGAGACCGACGCCGCCGTCGTCGTGACCGGCGCGCCGGGCGAGGAGCCGCTCGTCGAGGCGGTGTCGGCCGCGGCCGGCGTCGCGACCACGGGCCTCGTGACGCCCAACCTCGCGACGCTCGCCGCGCTGGTCGCGCGCGCGCGGGCCGTCGTCGCGGCCGACACCGGCCCGCTCCACCTCGCGGCGGGCCTCGAGGTGCCGGTGCTCGGCCTCTTCGGCCCCAAGGACGCCGCGGTCTACGGCCCGTACGGCCGCCGCCCGGACGGCAGCGCGGGCCCGCTCGCGGTGCTCGTGCGCGACGACGTGGGCTGCCGGCCCTGCGCGGTGCGCTGGTGCCCCGAGCCCGTCTGCATGTCCGGCCTCGAGGTGGACGACGTGTTCGCCCGCCTGCGCGCGCTCGTGGGGCCCGGATCGCGGGTCGGCGGGGGCTCGGACGGCGTCGCCGTCACGCGGTGACCGGGGCCCGCCGCCCCGAGAACCCGCGCGGCGTGCGGGCCTCGCGGTCCCGCGCGCCGCGGCCGTGACGGAGTCTCCGGCTCCTGCACGGCCGTTCAGGGATCCACGCGCCCGCGGAACAGGCGGACGAGCGCGCGGCCCGGCGCGGCGAACAGCAGCGCCGGGAACCGCCGCCCCGACGACCACGCGCGGACGAGCAGCTGGTCGAGCGTCGTGCGGAACGACGTCCTCCGCCGCAGGGCCAGCCGGCGCAGCGTGACGCCGCCGAGGGCGTCCACGTCGGCCACGCGCAGGTGGAACGTCGGCGGCGCCAACCACGCGCCCCCCGCGACGTCGCCGCCCTCGGCGTTCACCACGTACCGGACGCCGTCGACGACCGCCTCGGCGTCGCGCTCGAGGTGGCCGCTGATCACGAGCACGGGCGGCCGCCGCGCGATCAACGCGAACAACCCCGCGCACCGCTCCGACGGCGGGCAGCCCGGCTCGAGCATGCGCCGGGGCGGGCGATGGCCGACGAACAGCCACGGCCCCGCGTGCGCGTCCACCACCGACGCGACCCACGGCCAGAGGTCCGCGTCGAGCGGGTGGATCGCGTCGTCCACGCCGACGACGAGCAGCGGACCCACCCGCGCGGCGAACCGCCGCGGGCCCACGGCGGCCTCGAAGGCGGCGCGCCCCGCGGCGCCGTCGGCGTGCCCCGAACGCTCGAGGTCGTGGTTCCCGGGCGCGACCAACAACGGGACCGCGAGGCCCGCGCGGTCGAAGGCCGCGCCGACGAGCCCGAGATAGGGCGCCTCGCCATGGCTCGCGAGGTCGCCGCTGCTGACGAGCAGCGCCGCGCCCTCGGCACGCACCGCCTCGACCACGGGCCCGGCGACCTCCCGCAGCCCGCGCTGCACGTCGCCGAGGAACGCGATGCGGGCCGGCGCGGCGACCACGGGCGGCGCGCGGTTCGCCGTCGCGCGCGGGCCGCCGCGGCGCGCGAGCGCCCGGGCCCGGAGCAGCCCCACCGCGAACACCGCCGCCGCCGCGACGTACGCGACGACGACGGCCGCGACCGGCTCCGGGACGACGGCGACCATCGTCGGAGTGTACGGAACGCCCCGCGGTCCGCGCAGCGGTGCCCGGCCGCCCCCCGCCCGCGCCGGGCGGGCGGTCCGGGGCGCTAGCCCGGTCCATTCACGAGGGATGAGCCGCGACGGGGGCTGAACGATGCCCGCCGGCCGGTGGGGGCCGATGGATGCGACCCGGGCGCGGCGCGGAGGCGAC
>JAEUHO010000262.1 GCA_016795345.1 Planctomycetia bacterium
CGACGAACCCCGCCGCGACGCCCACGAGGACGACGCTCGCGACGACGAGGGATCGAGCGGTCGGGCGGACGCGGCCCATCGCGGCTCCGTGTGCGTCGCCCCGCGGTTCCCCGCGACGAGGCTCGGCCCGCGCAGTGTACGTCGGCGTGCGCCGCGCGCCGGGCCTCGCGGTCCCACGGGTCGCCGTCCGCGAACCGGGATCGTCGCGTGCGGGCACGGGGCCGCGGAGGCACGGGTGCCGCCGACGGGCTCGGTGCCCCCAAACGACGACGGGCCGCCCCGAGGGGCGGCCCGTCGCGCGAGGAGCGGGTGCGTCGCGATCAGTCGGGCAGCGCGAGCATCGCGGGGTCGATCGCGGTGTTGAGCGTCAGCGAGTAGATGTTCGCGCGCATGGTCGGCTTGTTCTCGGGGTCGATGCCGATCGCATAGAGCCGGATGTTGTTCGGGTAGCGGATGGCCTCGCGGGCCGCCTCCGCGCCGTCACGGGCCCAGCCGTCGAGGCGGTACTCGTCGCCCTGGTAGTTCGTGCCGGGCTCGCCGTGGATGATCAGGCGGTCCGGCGCGATCGCGCGGAGCCCCGGGCCGTCGCGACGGGGACCGGCGCCGAAGAAGTACGTCATCATCGGCTCGCGCGGGGCCGTGCGGACGACCTTGAACCACTGGCCGCCGGTGGCCTGCGCGCTCGGGACCACGCCCTCGAGGCGGAAGCGCGCGCCCGGGCTCTTCGGGGCGAGCAGGCGGCCGACCTCCTGGAGCACCATGCGGTAGTTGCGGAGCATCGGCATGAGCTCCTTCATGGTGGGGCTGGTGTTGAGGTTCGTGACGCGGATGCGGTCGCGGATCATGCGGCCCTGGTCGCGCACGAGGAGGAACGACGTGTCGCGGCCCTGGTACTGGAAGTTGGCGCGGAACGCGTCGGGCGCGCGGTACCAGAGCGCCATGCGGCGCTCGTCGCGCGTGCTGCCGTCGTCGTAGGCGTAGTCGAGGTCGGCGACGAGCGTCTGGAGCGACGTGACCGGCTGGCCGCCCTTCGCGATCCAGCGCATGGCCTCGTCGACGCACCGCTCGCCGGCGGCGAAGGGGTCCTCGGCACCCGGCGCCGGCGGCGGCGGGGCGTCGGCGGCCTCGACCGTCGGACCGACGGTGAGCCCGGCGGCGAGGAGCAGGGTCGCGAACGTGGCGGCAACGAACGTCGTGCGGTTCATGGGGCTTTCCTTGTACCGGGATTCATCGGCTCGTGGCGTGCGCGGCTGGCGCGTCCGCCGCGCGCCGCGGGGGGGGCCTCTCGGGGCCGGGGGTCAACGACCGGGCGTCTCGGCGGGCGGCGCGAACACCTGGGGGGGGATCCCCGCGGTGATCTGGATGTCGTTCACGGCCGCGAAGAGGAAGCGGCTCGGCTGGATCTGCGTCTGCTTCGGGTCGGGGTGGGTGCGCCAGGCCTGGAGGCGGGCGGGATAACGGTAGGGGCGCGGCTGGGCGCGCGGCGCGTCCCAGTCCGAGAAGATCCAGTCCTCGGTCCAGAGGCCCGTGGCCGGGTCGCCGTCGATGCGGACGACCCCGGGGGCCGTGGCGCGGACCGCGCCGTCCGGGCCGGTCTCCATCCCGAGCCAGAAGGTGATCTTCCGGCCGTCGGGGGAGCGGCGCGCGACCTTCAGCCAGTTGCCTTCGTAGAGGCCGCTGCCCTTCGTGGCGCCCTGGAACTGGAAGGTGATGCCCGGGCCCTTCAGGCCCTCGAGGGTCACGAAGGCCGTGAGGTCCTGCACGCGGACGAGGTCCTCGGCCATCTGCTTCATCTGCGGGGCGGCGTCCGGCGTGCCGTGCACGCGGCGGACGGTGCCGTTCGGCAGGATGTTCCAGGCCTTGTCGCCCAGCAGGATCTTCGTCTGGGCCTTGCCGGCCGCGACGATCTCGGTGCGCATGCGGTCGGGGGTCTGGAACCAGACCTTCTGCTCGCCCTCGTGGTGGTTGTCCTCGAGGTCCCACTTCACGTCGAGGTGGGCGTAGAGGTCCACCGCGCGACCCAGGGTGCCGCCGCGGGCGACGTACGCGATGGCCTGGTCGAAGTACCGCGCGCCCTGCATCAGGCTGTCCTCGAGGCCGGCCGTCGGCGCCGGGGGCGGCGGCGGCAGCGGCGCGTCGGCGGCCTGCGTCGGCCGCGCGAGCAACGCGAGCGGCAGCGCGAGCAGGAACCGGGCCGACCGGGGGGCTAGCGCCCGGCGGCGGGCGTGCGGCGGGAGGGAAACGCGGGACGCGGGGGACAAGGCGGCGTTGGACAAGTCGTGGACCCTGCGGGAATCTCGGGGGACGGCGGTGGACGGCGCTCGATCCGATGGGATCCTGCGCCGCCGGCTCGGGGGTCCCCCCGAGAGCCCGGGCAGGATACCCAGGCAAGACGGGAGCCACGTGCCGATCCCCACTGTCGCCCCGGAACGTCCCCGTTCGGTCACGCTCCCCCGGGGGATCCGCCTCCACGTGCTCCCGACGGACCGGTTCGCCACCACGGTCTGCCGGGTGGCGCTGCACCGCGACCTCGGCCCCGAGGCCACGGCGACCTCGCTGCTCGGGTCGGTGCTCGAGTCGGCGACCGCGCGCCACCCGTCGCGCGAGGCGCTCGCGCACCGGCTCGCGGACCTGTACGGCGCGGGCCTCTCCGTCGGCGTCGAGAAGCTGGGCGACCGGCAGACGCTGTCCGCCACGCTCGACTGGCCGACCGCCGGGCTGCCGGGCCGCGGCGCCACGCTCGCCGAGGGCCTCGAGTTCCTGCGCGAGGTGCTCACGGAGCCGCGCGTCGAGGGCGACGCGCTGGCCGCCGACATCGTCGCGACCGAGGCGCGCAACCTCCACCGCGCGCTCGCGGCGCTGCGCGACGACAAGGGGCGGTACGCGCTGCGGCGCTGCCTCGAGGCGGCGTGCCGCGGCGAGCCGTACGCGCTCGACGTCGAGGGCCGGCTCGAGGACCTCCCCGCGGCGACCCCCGTCGCGCTGCGCGCGCTCCATCGCCGCCTGCTCGCGACCGCGCCGGTCGAGATCTTCCTCGCCGGCGACGTGGACCCCGTGAAGGCCAAGGCGCTCGTCGCGCGCCACCTCCTCTGGGAGGGCCGCGCGCGCCGCGTCGCCGCCGTGCCGCCCGCCGCGTCCGTGCGCCGCGCCCCCGCGCGCGCGCCGCGGCTCGTCGAGAAGGACGCGGTGACGCAGGGCAAGCTCGCGATGGCCTGGCGCGCGCCGCTGCCGCCCGACGACCCGCGCCTCGCCGCGGCCCTCGTGCTCGCGGGCGTGCTCGGCGGGACCGCCGTCTCGCGCCTGTTCAAGGTCGTCCGCGAGCAGCACGGCCTCTGCTACTACGCGCAGGCCGGCTGGGTGAAGTCGAAGGGCCTGCTGCTCGTCCAGTCCGGCGTCGAGCCGCGGAACGAGCCCAAGGCGCGGCGCCTGATCCACGCGCTGCTCGCGGAGGTCGCCGGCGGGACGCTCGACGCGCAGGCCTTCGAGGCCGTGCGCGAGGCCGCCGTCGCGCGCACCGCCGCGCTGCGCGACGAGCGCGGCGGCGTGCTCGGCCTGCTCCAGGAGGCGTCGGCCCTCGGGACCGACCCGCGGCCCGAGCGGCAGCTCGCGGCGCTGCTCGCGGTGACCCCCGCGGACGTCAAGCGCGTCGGGAAGCTGCTCGCCCCGGCCGCGTCGTTCTTCCTGACCGGAGGTGCTCCGTGAAGCGTCCCGCCCGCCGCGCCGCCGCGACCGTCACCCCCGCCGCGAAGGCCGTGGACGCGCGGCCGCG
>JAEUHO010000270.1 GCA_016795345.1 Planctomycetia bacterium
GGTTGCCGGCGCCAGCGCCCGGGGCACCTGCGCCCGGCGCACCGCCGCCACCCCCGCCACCGCCACCCCCCGCGCCACCGCCCGCCCACACCGTGCCCGCCGCCAGCGCCAGGGTCAGCGCCGCGACACCCACGGACGTCAGGATCTTCCGCATCGGGGACACCTCCGCCGACCGGCTCGCGCCGTGTCGGAGTCTGGACCAGTCTATGCCGCGCCCCCCTCCGGGGCCAGGGACCCCATCCGGGGACAGGAACTCACCGCTCCGTCGGACCCACCGTCCGCTCGGCGCGCCGCTCCCCCGTAAGCCGCCCGGCGCCGCAACGGAATGCACGTTGCCAATCACCGGGCACTTTCGCGGGAACTGGGGGACTCAAGAGCAAGCCGTGGTCCCAACGCGAGGCCCGCCCGCCTCCGATTCCCGGCGCGCGCGCTCCCCCCCCGGCGCCACGGGTCGTTCACGCGAGCGCTCCGGCCGGGCGTCGCCCGTCGGCCCCGCGCGGCCCGTGACGACGCGAGGCCCGTGACGACGCGAGGCCCGTGACGACGCGAGGCCCGGCGGCCCGCGGGCCTCGCGTCCCTCGCGACCCGACCGCCCGCCATCCGGCGCGCCCCTCCATCGGCCGCGCCGCGATCGGACCGCCCCCGTCGAGGCCGCCCGCGACCGGACCCCCGCGGCCGGCGCGGGCGATGGTTCGGACTCCTAAGTTCTGCCTGCCGACCTCGAGCGGCGCGCCGTGGCGCCGATCGCCGTGCCGCGCGCAGTGCCCGCGCGGGAACCCGCTCGGGCGCCGCGACCGGCGGTGTGGGAGGTCGCGCCCCGTCCCTCGTCGCCGGCGTCTGCCCGACCCGCGCGCGTCGCCGAGCCTCGCGATCGACGGCACGACGCTCGGTCGCGAGCGTCCGATCCCCGTCCCGCGCAGCCGGGTCGTCGCGTCGACGGCGTGCGGCCGGCCCGAACACGAAGCGAGGAGGGCGAGTGGAACTCGCCCTCCTCGGCTGCGGAACGAACGCAGCAGCGACGTCAGCGACGTCGCGCGCTGCTTAGCCGCACTTGCCCTTGCCGCACGCCATCTGCGGCGGGGCCGCCGGGCGCGGGGCCGTCGGGGCCGGGGCCGTGTACGTCGGCTGCGAGTACGTCGGAGCCTGGTACGTCGAGGGCGCCTTCGTCTGGGCCGGGGCCGGACGGTAGGTGGCCTCGTTCGAGGAGCAACCGCCGAGCACCGCGCCGGCGACCGCGAGGACCGCGACGACGAGGTCCTTGCGGATACGAGTGTTCTTCAGCATGGGGGGAAACCTCCGGGGTCCGAGAGAGCGGGGACGGGCAAGAAGATAGTCGCTCGGAGGGCTCCAGGGAAAACAAGAAGGGCGGATCCGGCCTCGGCCGGGTCCGCCCCTCTCGGCACAACACGTCGTAGCAACAAGAAGGGCGGATCCGGCTTCCGCCGAATCCGCCCTCCAGGAGCTACGTGCTCGGAGAAGTGCTTAGCCGCACTTGCCCGCGCCGCAGGCCTTCGCGCCGCCGGCCGGAGCCGCCGGAGCCGGCATCGCCGGAGCCGGGGCCGCCATCGTCGCGCCCTTCGAGCAGCCGCACGGAGCCGTCGTCGTCTGACCGGCGCAGCAGGGCTTCTTGTAGACCGCCGGGCCCGCGCCACAGCCGCAGCACGAGTTGCAGGCCGTCAGGCCGACCATCGCGAACGCCGCGACCACGCTGGCGACGAGACCACGAACGAGAGACTTCGACATCGTCCTAGAACCTCCTGGAAGTTTGTGTCCCGGCCCTCCCAGGGGGCGCCGGGGTCTGATACCTGCCCGTACGGGGGCAGAGTGGAGCATAGCCAGTTCCATCGGCAAGGCAAGGGTCCGGGGTGAGATGGATTCGGCGGGGGCGTCCGTCACCCCCCGGTACGAGCTCGGTCCGAAACCCCGCGCATCCCGGGCGATCGGCCCCCCGGTGTCGTACCTTCGCGCCCCGTGACGGCCTCCGCCAACCTCGCCGACCTGCTCGCCGCCGCGGCGGTCGATGCCCCCGACCGGCCCGCGTTCGTCCACGGCGCCGTCCGCTGGACGTACGCCGACGCCGCGGAGCGGGCCTCGCGTTGTGCGCGCCGGCTCGCCGCCCTCGGCGTGGGGCCGGGCGACGTCGTCGCGTGGATGGGCGACAACACGCCGGCCGCGGCGCTCGCCTACTTCGGCGCGGCGTGGGCCGGCGCCGTCCTCGCGCCGCTGCACCTCCGCCTCACCGACGCCGACCTCCGCCGCGTCCTCGGGCACGCGGGCGCGAAGTGCGTGCTCGTCGAGGCCTCGCACCGCGCGCGCGCCGTCGGCTGGGGCCTGCCGCTCGTCGAACTGGACGGGTTCGCGGGCGACGGCCCCTCGGGGGGCGCGGACGGCGAGCCCTCCGGTCACGCGGGGCCCGCGCGCCCGCCGGCCGCGCGCGCCGCGGGGGACGCGGCGCACCTCTACTACACGAGCGGGAGCACCGGCACGCCGAAGGGCGTCGTGCTCACGCACGGCAACGTCGTCACGCACGCGCGCCTCGCGGCGGCGGCGCTCGACCTCACGGCGCGCGACGTCTGGCTCCACGCCGCGCCGATGTTCCACCTCGCCGACGCGTGGGCCACGTTCGCGATCACGCTGGTGCGGGGCGAGCACCGCTTCGTGCCGCACTTCCGCGAGGCCGACGTGCTCGACGCGTTCGCGTCCGGCGTGACGGTGACCAACCTCGTGCCGACGATGTGGCACGCGCTCGTGCGGCACCCGGACGCGCCGCGCCGCGTGTACCCCGCGCTGCGGCTGCTCCTGTCGGGCGGCGCCGCCATCGCCCCCGACGTCGTGCGCCGCGTGCGCGCGCTCTTCGGCGCGGAGTACGCGCAGACGTACGGGCTCACGGAGACGAGCCCGTACCTCACGATCTCGCGGCTCGCGCCCGACGAGGCCCGCCGGCCGGAGGCCGACGTGCTCGCGATGCTGACACGGGCCGGGCGCCCCATGCCGGGCGTCGACGTGGCGGTCGTGGACGCCGACGGCCGCCCCGTCCCGTCGGACGGCGTCGCCGTCGGCGAGGTCGTGGCGCGCGGGCCCACCGTGACCCCGGGGTACCTGCGCAACCCCGAGGCCGACGCGGCGGCGTTCCGCAACGGCTGGTTCCGCACCGGCGACCTCGCGCGGGTGCACCCCGACGGGCGGATCGACCTCGCGGACCGCACCGGCGACGTCGTGAACTCGGGGGGCGAGAAGGTGTTCACCACCGACGTCGAGCGCGCGCTCTCGGGCGCGCCCGGCGTGGCGGAGGTGCTGGTGGTCGGCACGCCGGACCCGCACTGGGGCCAGGTGGTCACCGCGGTCGTCGTGCCCGAGGGCGCGGGGCCGACGCTCGACGGGCTCAAGGCCCACGCGCGCGCGACGCTCGCCGACTTCAAGCTCCCGCGGCGGCTGGTGCTGGTGGACGCGCTGCCGCGGACGGCGTCGGGCAAGCTCTCGAAACGCGAGGCCCGGGCGCTCGCGGCCGCGCGGCTCGCGCCGCCGCCGCCGGCGTGACGCCCGCCGGGCCCGGGCGCACGGGCCTTCGCTCCGGGCCGTCCGGACCGGCGCGTAGGATGCGCCCTCGTCCCCGCGTCCTTGGCACAGCCGTCCCCCTCGCGTCGTTCGGGAGGTTCCCGTGAAGGTCCTCGTCGTCGGTTCCGGCGGGCGTGAACACGCCCTGTGCGCGGCCCTCCGTCGGTCCCCGAGCGTCGAGCGGGTGTTCTGCGCGCCCGGGAGCGACGGCATCGCGGCGCTCGCGACGGTGGCGCCCGAGATCCAGGCGAACAACGCCGAGGGCCTGATCGCCTACGCGAAGACCATGGGCGTCGACCTCGTCGTGGTCGGCCCCGAGGCGCCGCTCGTGGCGGGGCTCGCCGACGCGGTCCGCAAGGCCGGCATCGCCTGCTTCGGGCCGGGCGCGGACGGCGCGCAGCTCGAGGGCAGCAAGACGTTCGCCAAGCAGCTCATGGTCCGCAACAACGTGCCGACCGCGGGCTACAAGACGTTCGTCTCGCTCGACGACGCGCGGGCGCACGTGCTCGGCCTCGACGCGTTCCCCGTCGTCGTGAAGGCCGACGGGCTCGCGGCCGGCAAGGGCGTGACCGTCTGCGCGACGCGCGACGCCGCGCTCGCGGCGGTGTCCGAGGCCATGGAGCAGAAGAAGTTCGGCGACGCCGGCACGCGCGTCGTCGTCGAGGAGTTCCTGCGCGGCGAGGAGGTCTCGGTCCACGCGATCACGGACGGCACCACGCTGCTCGTGCTCCCGAGCGCCCAGGACCACAAACGCGTCCGCGACGGCGACCAGGGGCCGAACACGGGCGGGATGGGGGCGTACAGCCCCGCGCCGGTGCTGACGGAGAAGCTGCTCGACGTGGTCGTGCGGACGATCCTCGTGCCGACGCTGCACGGGCTCAAGATCGAGGGGATCGACTTCCGCGGCGTGCTCTACGCCGGCCTCATGATGACGCGCAGCGGCCCCAAGGTGCTCGAGTTCAACGCGCGCTTCGGCGACCCGGAGACGCAGGTGATCCTGCCGCGCATCCGCAGCGACCTCGGCGCGATCCTGCGCGCGGCGGCGGAGGGCCGGCTGACGGAGATCGAGGGCATCGAGGTCGACCCGCGGCCCGTCGTCGGCGTCGTGATGGCGAGCGAGGGGTACCCCGAGGCCTTCAAGACGGGCCGCGTGATCACGGGCATCGAGGCGGCGGCGGCCATGCCGGACGTGACCGTCAACCACGCGGCGACGCGGCGCAAGGACGGCGCGATGATCACGGCGGGCGGCCGCGTGCTCACCGTCTGCGGCGCCGGCGCGACGCACGCGGAGGCGCGCGACCGCGCGTACCAGGGCGTGCGCGCGATCACGTGGGAGGGCGAGCACCACCGCGGCGACATCGCCCGTCGCGCCATCGAGGGCCTGCCCGTCGCGAAATGACGTCCCGCCCGCCGGCCCCCGGGGGGCGGGGCCGCGGGCGAGCGGGCCTCGCGGTCCCGGGAGGGGGATTCGTTACGAACGGCGGAGCCCGGCGATGCGGCGGCGCGCCGGGCGCGTTGGTAGGGTGGGTCCCCGGAGCCTGCCCATGACGCGTTCCCGGTTCGTCGCGGCGTCGCTGGTGGTCGTGTCGTGCCTCGGGGCGGGTGCGCGGCCGGCGTCGGCCGACGCGCGGAAGGACGCGGCGCTCGAGGCCGCGGTGAAGACGCGGAAGATCCCGCAGGTGCGGTTCGCCGACACGTCGCTGGCGGACGCGGCGAAGTGGCTGCAGGTCGCGACGGGGTGGAACTTCGTCGTGAAGACGGCCGTGATCGAGAAGGCCGGGATCGACCTGTCGGCGGTGCGGTACAAGCTCGAGCTGAACGACGTCACGGTGGCCGGGCTGCTGCGCGTGATGCTCGACCCGCACGGCCTCGTCTGGAAGGTGGAGGGCAACATCGTCCACCTGACGACGAAGGCCGACGCGCAGGGCAAGCCGGTGCTCGTCCTCTACCCGATCAGCCACCTCACCTGGACCAAGACGAACTTCCGCGGCCCAGACATCGACCTGCACCCGTCGGGCTTCACCGTGGCGGACGACGCGGCCGAGGAGGAGGAGGACGAGACCGACCCGTTCCGCGACCCGCAGCACGTGGCCGACCTCGTGAAGGAGATGGTGGACGCGACGTGGACCGAGGAGGGGTGGTCGTTGACGGCCACGAAGCAGTGGCTGATGGTGAAGGCGCCGCGGCCGGTCCAGCGGCAGGTCGCGCGGGCGCTGGCGCAGATGGCCGCGCTGAAGTAGCGGGCGGCGGCCGGGTCGGTCGGTGGATCGGGCGTCGGGCCCCCCGGCCCGGTAGACTTCGGGGCATGAGCGCCCAGCCCGCCCCCGAGGACCCGCTCGACGTCTTCGAGGCCTTCCTGAAACGGAAGGGCCTCAAGATGACCGAGCAGCGCCGGACGATGGTGGCGACGGTGCTCGAGCACGACGGGCACTTCACGGCGGTGGACGCGCACGAGCGCCTGCGCTCGGCGGGCGAGCCGGTGTCGCTCGCGACGGTCTACCGCGCGCTCGGGCTGCTCGAGGAGGCCGGGATCCTCGAGGGGCACGACTTCGCCGACGGGCAGCGCCGCTACGAGCGCGCGCTCACGCGCGAGCACCACGACCACCTCATCTGCCTCGACTGCCGCGCGGTGGTCGAGTTCCAGAACCCGGCGATCGAGGAGCTGCAGGACAAGGTGCTCAAGGACCACGGCTTCACGATGGTGCACCACGCGCTGACGATCTTCGCGTCGTGCGGCGCGCTGCGGCAGACCGGCACGTGCGCGCGGCGCGACGCGGAGCGGCGGACGTCGGGGCGCGGCACGGCGAAGCGCCCGTGACGTCGCCGGCGGGCGCCGCGGGCGACGCCGACGGGCCCCGGGACGCGCGGTTCATGGCGCTCGCCCTCGACGAGGCGCGGGCCGCGCTCGTGCACGACGACGTGCCCGTCGGCGCGGTCGTCGTCCGGGGCGACGAGGTCGTCGCGCGCGCGCACAACCGGCGCGAGGCCGACGCCGACCCGACCGCCCACGCCGAGCTCCTCGCGGTCCGCGCGGCGGCGGCGGCGCTCGGCTCGTGGCGCCTCGACGGCTGCACGCTCTACGTGACGCTCGAGCCCTGCTTCATGTGCGCGGGGGCCCTCGTCAACGCGCGCCTGCCGCGGCTCGTCTTCGGCGCCACCGACCCGAAGGCGGGCGCGGTCGGCAGCCTGGCCGACGTCGCCCGCGACGCCCGGCTCAACCATCGTCTCTCGGTCACCTCCGGCGGCGAGGCCGACGCCTCCGCCGCGCTCCTCACGGCCTTCTTCTCCGCCCGCCGTCCGCGCCGCGCCTCACCGCCGACGTGACGCCGCTGGAGGGACGTCGCCGGCGTGACGTCGGCTCGGTCGGCTTGGGGGGGGCGATCCTGGGGGCGGGACGCGAGGCCCGGTCGGGGGCGTGGGGGGGGCGTGCACGATCGCCCGAGGCGGTCGAAGGGGGCCTCCGCGGGTCGTCGGCGGGGGGTGGAACGACCGGTGCTTGCCTTGACGGGGCCGGGGGGCTGCCGTAGCGTCCGGGTCCCAGTCGTGCCCTCGCGCGGAGAGGTGCCAGAGCGGTCGAATGGGCTGGTTTCGAAAACCAGTGTAGTCGTAAGGCTACCCAGGGTTCGAATCCCTGCCTCTCCGCCATTCATCTCGCGGGAACCGGGGTTTCGACGCGATCCGTGCGGGTTTGCTCTCCCGCGCCGTCGCGACCGGACGCGACCGTTCGAGACCGTCACCCGCGGGTCTGGACACCCCCGCGGACACCCCCGCGCCCGACCGACGTACAACCGTCCGGTCGTGGTCAGGTCGCGGGGACGTGCCCTCGCGGTCGCGGACGTCTCCGGGGGCGCCCGGGGCGTTGCGGCCCGTCCTGGTGCCGTGCTCGCGGTCTACGGGGCGGTTGCGTGCGTGCCTCCCCCGCGGCGACGTCGGCCCGACCCCGCCCCCGATGGCGCGACGGCCCGATGTACCCCCTCGAAGGGAGGGGGGTAGGTCGTCCAACATATTTTTGGGGCCCTTGTCTTTCGCCCGGGGCGCACTACAGCCGTCCCCGCTCGTCCGGCCCGTCCCGGGGCTATCGGCGCGGTTTGCGAGGCATCCCCGAACGTGAGCGTTTGCCGCCGTCGAGGCGGGGGGCGCGCGTCCACGGTTGGCCCGGCCCTTGGCGCCACGCCCGCCAGCCGACAGGGAGGTCCGCAACTTCTGCCAGCGTCGGGTCCATTGCGAGCATGGTCCCGAGTCCGACCACCCGCCCGACTCTCCAGTCGCCCCCGGCGCCTCCCAGAGGCAGGAACTGAAACACGCCGTCGTCTTCGTCGTGGGTCACAAGTCCAATGCCCACGCGCCCGAGCAGTACCGCCTCGGTCGTGGTTGCGACCGTGTTCGGTGGATCCGCGAAGGGCCACGAGTCCGGCTGCGTCACGCTGACTCTCTTCGGTCCGGCCAACGGCAATTCGTCCACGACGGCGTCCGTCGCCGCCGCGCCCCGCGCCGCCGGGGCCACGCACCGACCGCGACGAGGGCGAGGCCCGCGGCCACGACGCCGCCCGAGATTCGCTCGCGGCCCTCACGCGGGACGCGCTGCCGGATGTACAGGAGCTCGTGCTGGTCGCGGAGTCTGCCGGAGTACATCAACTCTCTTCGGACAGCGTCCTCCTCCTCCTGCGTCTCGATCCGTTGCCACCATGGCGGGGAGCCGAGCCACCCCCGTGCGAGCGGCGCCGCGCCGAGCAGCGCCACCGCGACACCGCAGGCGACGAGGACGAAGCGGCGGTGGTGGCGTGGCACGTCTGGTCGATCTCGCGCGACGCCAGCGGCGAGGGCGACGAGACCGAGTCCGGAGACGACGCCCCCGATCCACCTCTCGCGGCCGTAGTCGTGCCACGGGTCCAACCGCAGCCTGGCGAGCCCACCATGCGCCTCCGGGTCCGTCGGATCGGACCACAGCGGCGTCCCGAGCCATCCACCCGTCAGGCTGGCGGCCCCGTAGACCGCCATCGCGGCCCCCAGGACGACGAGACCGACGCGGACGGCGGGGTGCACTACAGAAGCCTACATCGGTGCGTACCGTTACCGGGGTGGGAGCCCTCTCGGTACTTGAAATTCAGGTTAGATTTCCTTGGTCAAGGCGATCTCTACTAGTTTTCTGCGATGACCACGACCGAACCTACGCGCAACCCGTACCGCCCGGGCCCCGGCGCGATTCCACCGTTCCTCTCGGGCCGCGACCCTCAGAGGGTCGAGTTCAAGAAGCGGCTCGCCCAACACCCTGTCCTGCAGAACCGGATCGTGACGGGCCTGCGAGCCCAGCCTCCCCGGCATTCCGTCTGGTGCATCGGGAGGCACCGTGAGCGGGGTTCCGGATCCCTTTCCGCCCCTACTCCCGCCTCTTCCGGCACGTGGATTCAGTGGTGAGCCCCTCCGCCCAACCGGAGACCCAGGTCCCGACCTGGTCCTCGGGGCAACCTTCCAGGACCAGCGGGGAGCGGCGGCAGATCGAGACTCCCGACAGGAGGGGATCGAAGGTGAGCAAACTCACGTGGGCATCCATCGTCTTCATGTCGCTGTGTCTCCTCGGGACAGCTCTGGGTTGCGGAGTTCACGACGGCGATGGAAAGTCGGTTGAGTTTCCGGTCGGCAAGTGGGTTGCTGAGGTAGAGTCCGCCCGCTCATTGTTGGCGGCGGCCAAGTCGATCTCTGATCCGACCCTTCGCGAGCAAGGCGTGCAGATTGCGGACGCATGGCTGAAACATGAAGTTGCATACTCGTTTCGCGGCGATGGTACAGGAGTGATTCAGTACACGGACAAGTCTGGCGTGTGGCACGATGGCGTCAAGTTGACGCTAAGGCGCTCCGATCGAAACTCAACGTGGGACATCCTTTACGCAGGCCGATCTAATCAGTCGGTTTCCGACACATCAGTTCGATTGTTCGGTGGTAAACTATACGCAGCGATGAGATCTCTGGATTCAATCGAAACAGAACTGATTCTCATTCCACTGAATTGAGGATCCCCCGATCGACGGCATGTTGAGCTTCGCCGCGGAGAAGTGCTCGCGTGGACTCGTAGAAGATTGACCATATGTCTGCTCTGGAACGGTGCGTCCGAGAGACTCTGTGGAGCGCGGGTTGATGGGCTGAAGTGCCGGAGCGACCTAGTCGCGACCGGCGGCACGTACGCCCCGACGTCGATTCGGGGGACGTGGCGGGCCTCGCTGAACGGGTCCCCCGGCGTCACGCGCATGCGCCGGGCGACCTCGGGCCCGATGTCGAGCTCGTCGGGGCGGAAGGCGTGTTCGACGGCGGCCAGGGGGACGCAGATGTCCGGTTCGTGGGCGCTGCCACTCATGGCGCGGGAATCCAGTGTAGTACGGCAGAGATAACTAGAACATCGGGTCGTGTAGGTGCGTCTGCATGGCATGGCCTACATGTCCGCAGCGTTCGTCGTGCCCCCCGAGGATCAGGCGGTGCTGGAGCAGTGGCTCCGCTCTCCGACGGTGTCGGCGGCCTGGGCGCTCCGGGCCGACATCGTCCTCTCGCTCGCGCGGGGGGAGGGAACGCGCGCCCTCGCGCGGCGGCTGCGCGTCTCGCCGACCACGGTGTGCCAGTGGAAGGCGCGCTACGCCGCGGATGCGCTGGCGGGGCTGCAGACGCGCGCCCGCCCCGGACGGCCGCGCACGATCACGCGCGCCAAGGAGCAGGCGATCGTCAGCGCGACGATGAAGCCGCCCGCCGCCTCCACCCACTGGAGCGCCGAGCGGCTCGCACCCCACGTAGGCGTCAGCCCGTCGTCGGTGCTACGCACCTGGCAGAAGTTCGGACTCCAGCCGCACCGCGTCGAGACGTTCAAGTTCAGCAAGGACCCCGACTTCGACGCAAAGCTCGCCGACGTCGTGGGGCTCTACCTCGACCCGCCCGAGCGCGCCCTCGTGCTCTGCGTGGACGAGAAGTCACAGATCCAGGCCCTCAATCGCACCCAGCCGCTTCTGCCGCTCGCGCCCGGGATCCCCGCCCGGATGACCCACGACTACCAGCGCAACGGCACGACGAGTCTCTTCGCCGCGCTGGAGGTCGCCAGCGGCAAGGTCCACGGCCGATGCTACGAGCGGCACACGCACGTCGAGTTCCTCGAGTTCCTCCGCTCGCTCGCGAAGCGATACCCGCGGCGCGAGATCCATCTGATCTGCGACAACTACGGGACGCACAAGCACCCGGACGTAAAGGCGTGGCTGGCGGAGAACCCGCGCTTCCACATGCACTTCACGCCGACGAGCGCCTCCTGGCTCAATCTCGTGGAGCGGTGGTTCGGTGTCATCACGGCCCAGTCCATACGGCGGGGGAGCTGGGATAGCGTGCGCAAACTCGAGCGCGGCATCAACAAGTTCGTCGCCGCCTGGAACGAGAACGCGAAGCCCTTCCGCTGGGTCAAGACCGCCCGCGAAATCCGTCGGAAGATCCGGCGTGTTTCAAAGACTTTGGACGTTCGACACTAGGCCGAGGCCGAGAGGTCTCGCAGGGGATCCCGGGCCGGTGCCGGGCGGCTCAGCGTGGGCGCGGCTGTCCCTCTCGGGCGGCAACCTGTCCGATGCGGGCCGGGGGCGTCGCTCTTGGCCCCGTCGTCCGCACGAGAGGGCCACCGATGGACAGCGACGGGACGGTGACGATCCACAGTGGGCGCAGCGGCTACAACGCGGCGACAGCCGACGCGCAACCGGAGCGGCGAGCGTGGAGCGGCTCTCGGAGGTTCCCGTTCAATCGCGCGGACGCGGCTCGGCCCGAGTGCATGCTGATTGCCTACTCACCCTGAGTGGACAGCCCACCCGTCGTCGCCGACTTGGCGATCGAGACCGATGACGGGTACATGCTCGAGGGCCCCGCGAACGTCCGGGCGTTCAAGGGAGAGCCGTACGCCTCGGCGGCGAAGTGGGAGTTGACGATCGAGTGGTGCGCACTGCCCACGGCGCGCGTGCTCCCGACGTAGCCACGTCCCAATGCGAGGCGATAGCCGCCGCCCACGCGTGTTTGCGCGTCGCCGACGTCGTCAAGCCCGCGCCGCTTCGGCGTGGCATGGCGTACGCGTACACCCGCGCCCCCCCCTTGCGCGACGCGGTGTGCACGTACGCGATCATGTCTGTACGGAGGGATCGGATCCCGGCGGGCGCGTTCCTGAACCGGCGCTCACCGGCACCCCGGCCTTCGTGACCTCGTCCATCAGCATCTTGAAGATGTCGAGTCGCATCCGGTCTCCGAAGGTGCGCCGCGCGCGGCCCCGTGGTGAATCAGTCGACTCCACCGCTGTCGGCGGATACAGCGCATTCACAAGTAGTGCAATCCCTTCGCCCTCCTCGTCGGAAGGAGGCGTGCCCGCAGCGACGCCGTCAAGCACGCGCTTCCGGGCGAGTAGTGTCATCAACTCACGTTCTTCGCGACGCGCCTTCATCCCGTTCCGCAACCAGTAGATCGGGAGCATTGCGAACCCGACGACGTTAATCGCGACGATCAACCCCGGGAGCAGCCCAACGAGGCCCCAGTACCACGCGATCCGCCACAGTAGGACCGTCCCTCCGACCCAAAGAACGATGATGAGAGTCCCGCGGACGCGGTCCAGAATCGGGTTCGTGAGCAAGGTCTCAGACACTTGGGGCGTAGGATACCGCGGCTCAAGTCTCCAGTTCAAGCGCTGTCGGCGCCTCACGGCAAGTCGCGCCGCTGCGCCGATACGTCGCGGTCGACCCACTACGCCGAGTGCAACTCCATCGCGTCAGCTGGGGCGGGGGGCTGTCCGCTGCTGGCGCCCCACACTCCGGAAGCTGGACCCGCCTGTCGATCGGGACACCTCACGAGCGCGGGAGTTCCGGGGCGCGGTGCTCCGGACCCGCGGGCCCGACGGGGCGGGTACGCGGGTGCGAGACATCTACACGGGCCGAACCGTCGACAGGTGCGAGTCGATCGACCACTTCCTGCCGTGGTCGTTCGTCGCCCACGACCAGCAGTGGAACCTCGTGCCCGTCGGGCGGAGCACGAACTTGACGAAGTCGGACTCGATCCCGGACCTTGGTCTTCATCTCCCGCGGCTGGCGAGCGCGCACCACGCGGCGGTTCGAGCGTTGCGAATCCGACCGCGGCTGCTGGAGGATCACGTGCAGTTCTTCGGCAGGGACGTGGCTGGTTGGGCCGACGCGGGCGCTGCTGCGTTCCTCGAGATGTACAAGGCACGGCTCTCGCCGCAGGCGCAGATCGCCGCGAACGAGGGGTTCCCCGGGCCGTGGCGACACCCTTCGGCGGTGGCGCACGGGAGGGACGGCGCGCGCTGACCGCGGCCGGGCCGAACGGCCTCCCCTCCCGCCGCGTGGGACCACCGTCGACCGGACTCGCCGACCCGGGTCCGCACCACGGTCTCGGGGTCGAGGCGGGCGGTGGGGGTGGCCCCCCCGTCGGGCGGCGGGTAGGATCGCCGGCCACCGACGGAGCGGAGACCCCGATGTCGTACCTGAACGAAGCCTTCGACGCCGTGGCGGCGGACCGGCCGCGCAGCGAGCGCGCGCAGTTCCTCGTGAAGACGTACTCGCACCTGCTCGGCGCCGTCGTCGCGTTCGTGCTGGTCGTCGCCGCGTTGTTCTCCCTCGGCTGGGCGCAGGCGATCGCCCTGAAGCTCTCCCGGGCCTGGCTCCTCGCCCTCGGCGGGTTCGTCCTCGTGTCGTGGCTGGCCTCGCGGTTCGCCCACCGCGCGGAGGCGCTCTCGACCCAGTACGTCGGGCTCGGGCTCGCGGTCGTCGCGCAGGCCGTCCTGTTCTGCCCGCTGCTCGTCGTCGCCGAGCTGAAGGCGCCGGGCGCCATCCAGAGCGCGGCGCTCGTCACCGTCCTCGGGTTCGGGGCGCTGACGGGCATCGTCTTCGCCACGCGGAAGGACTTCAGCTTCCTCCGCGGCGTGCTGCTCTGGGCCGGCGTCGTGACCGTCCTGATGATCATCGGTGCCATCGTCTTCGGCCTGCAGCTCGGCGTCGGCTTCTCGGTGCTCATGATCGCCATCGCCGGCGCGTCGATCCTCCACGACACCAGCGAGGTGATGCTGCGGTTCCCGGTCACGCGCTACGTGGGAGCGTCCCTCGAGCTCTTCTCGTCCGTCGCGCTGCTGTTCTGGTACGTCCTCCGCCTGTTCATGTCGTCGCGCGACTGACCCGGCGGTCGTCGCGGCGACCCGGGCCGGCGGGCGGGCCTCGCGTACCCGGCGCCCACCCGAGTCCCCTCGCAGGCCGGCGGCCGCGCGCGGCGGGTGAGCCCCGTCCATGGACGAACGCACCCACCACTACTACGCCACCCACGCGCGCGACCTCATCGCGCGGTACGAGCGCGCCGGAGGCGCCGTGGCGAAGTACCTGCGCCTCGCATTCGCGGCGGGCGACCGGGTGCTCGACGTCGGCGCGGGCACCGGGCGCGACGTCGCGTTCCTGGCCGGCGAAGGCGTCGAGGCGTACGGCGTCGAGCCGGTGGACGCGATGCGCGCGGCGGCCGTCGAGCGGCATCCGGCGTTGGCGTCGCGGATCCTGGCCGGCGGGCTGCCCAACCTCCCGGCGATCGACGCGATTGGAGGGCCGTTCGACGGCGTGCTCTGTTCGGCGGTGCTGCAGCACCTCGAACGAGGGAAGCTCTTCGAGGCGGCGTTCGGGCTGCGAGACGTGCTACGGGCGAACGGGCGGTTGCTCGTCTCGGTGCCGACGCCGCCGGGAGAGGGCGATGGACCGTTTCGCGAGGCCAGCGGATGCGTGCACAACGGCGTCTCCGCGGACGAGTTGGACCTCCTGCTCGCCCGCGTCGGCTTCCGGCTGGCCGGCCGCTGGGACGACGACGACGCACTGGGTCGGCCGGGCCGCCGCTGGGCGACGATGCTCTTCACGTTGGAGCGCGCGGGCGACGGCGCAGGCAGCGCTCGGCCGCTCGACCTCGTCCAGGGCGTGCTCGCGCGCGACCGGAAGGTTGCGACGTACAAGCTCGCGTTGATCCGCGCGCTGACCGACGTCGCGTTGACGCAGCCGCACCTCGCGCGGTGGGCGGGGGGCGACGTGATCGTGCCGGTGGCCGCGGTCGCGGAGCGCTGGATCGCCTACTACTGGCCATTGCTCGGAGGCGCGACGTTCCTCCCGCAACTTCAGGGCGACTGGGACAGGCAGGGCCACTCGCTCGGGTTCGCCGGGCCGCTGCTCGCGCTCATCGCGTCGTACCGGACGACGGGCGACCTTGCCGGGTTCACCGTGGACGTGCGCGGCAACACGCTCTCGGCCGAGCGGGTGGCGATCCATCGCGAGCTCCTGCGCCGGCTCGAGCGTGCGATCGTCGCGGGGCCGGTCACGCACGCGGGGGGGAGCCTCGGGACGGGCCCCCTGTTCCGAGCGGTGCGCGGCGGGATCGTCGTGTCCGGCGGGTTGTGGAAGGAACTGTGCCTGACCGGGTACTGGATCCGCGATGCGCTGCTGCTCCGCTGGGCGGAACTGGTGGCGCGACTCTCGAAGGGGAACGTGGAGCCGTCGCGGGTCGTCGGCGTGTTGCTGTCGGGGCCCGACCCCGAGCGCGAGCAGGCCGCCGCGCGACAGGTGTTCGAGGGACTCCCGGACCTGAGGTGCGTCTGGTCGGACGCCCCGCTGCGGCCGGCGAACTTCGACATCGACCACGTCATCCCGTTCGCGCTGTGGCGCAACAACGACCTCTGGAACCTCCTCCCGGCCGACCGACGGGTCAACGGCCGCAAGTCCGACGCGTTGCCGACCGCCGCGCTGCTCCGCCGCCGGCGCGACGCGATCCTCCGCTACTGGGACGTCGGGCGCGCGATCATGGGCGAGCGGTTCGGGCGCGAGGCCGAGGCGCTCGTCGGCCGTGCGACGTGGGACGCACCCGTCCTGTTCGACGTGGTCACCGAGTGCGTCGAGGTGAC
>JAEUHO010000272.1 GCA_016795345.1 Planctomycetia bacterium
GCGACGTCGCGCGCGCGCTCGAGGTGCGCGAGCGCCGCCTCCGACCGCCGCGCCCGCGCGAGCGCGCGCTCGGCCTGCCGCGGCCCGACGCCGAGGAGCGACAACACGTCGAACGACAGCATGGTGGCGTACCGCCCGTCCATGTCGCGCTCGGCCCCGACGCCGATGGGCTCGGCCGCCGGCTCGACGTTCACCGCCGCCGCGCGCGCCGCGAGCGCGCGCAGCTCCGGGTTGTGGAGCACCGCCCACCGGACCGCCGCGTCGTACGCGAGCGGCCCCGCGGGGGGCGCCTCCACGGCTGCGCAGAGCCCGGACGTGCTCACCGGCGCGGGCCGGTACCGCACGCACGCGGGGAGGGAGAGCGGGAGCAACAGGGCCACGAACACGCGACGCTTGCGGGAAAGGGACACGCCACGACCTCCAGGAACGCCTCGGGCCCGACGGGCCCACGGGACGACCGAAGAACGCGAACGTGCGCGTCAGCTCCGCAGGACGACCGTGCCGACGCGCGGTGGCGGCGCCCCGCCCGTCGTGTCGCGCGGCGCGAGCTCGCACCACGTCGCCGCGAACGCGCGCGGCAGGTCCACGGTCGCCACGACGGCGACCTGCTCCACCCACTCGACCGGCGGCATCACGACGTCGGCCGGCGCGGGGGCCACCGTGAACCGCAGCTGGATCACGGGGCACGTGCCCGGGTCGGTCGGCGATCGCCGCCCGCCCGCCGGGCCGTCCGTGGACGCGTCGTCGCTCGGCGCGCAGCACGGGCACCGCGCCGCCTCGCCGCCCGCCGTGTCCGCCACGACCTCGCCGCACACCTGGCCCGCGACCCAGCGCGGACACGTGCCCCACGCGACCGGCACGAAGGCCAGCGCGAAGAGGAGCGCGCGGAGGAGGGGCGAACGCGACGACACGGTGCTCCAGTCTACCCCCGCGTCGCGACGCGCGGGGAGATTTCCGGGGTCCCCGGTCGAGCGCGTGCTCGGTATCCTCGACCCCGTGCCGCCGACCCCGCCGCGCCGCGTCGCCTCCCTCCTCGCGGCGAGGCCCCTCCTCGCGGCGCTGGCCGTCGTGGCGATCGCCGCCGCGTGCGCCGCCAACCCGTCCGTGCGCGTCCGTCCGGGGCCGACCGCGGAGCGCCCCCCC
>JAEUHO010000273.1 GCA_016795345.1 Planctomycetia bacterium
GCGCGACGTTCGACGATCGGCCCCCGGGCCCCCTCGCGTACGCGTAGACGTTCGCAGCGTCGCGGACGTGGACGGCTGTCACGTCCGGCGAGACGGGTTCGCTCCGGTTCGACGGCTGACGCGCGACGAACGGACGCGGCGGCCGCCGGGCCTCGCGGTCCCGGGAGCGTGAGCGCGCCCGGGGCGTTGCCGTGCGCGCGGGGTCAGGGCTGGTCGAAGGCGGGGAGCGCCGGCGCGAGCGTCGCGTGCGAGGAACGCGTCGCCACGACCTCGAGGACGGTCTGCGCGCGCGAGAAGCCCACGCGGAGGAGGCGGCGCGCGTCGGCGCCGTCGTCGAGCGCGAGCTCGGTCACGACGACCGCTTTCGCCTCGAGGCCCTTGAAGCGATGGATCGTGTCGATCAGCACGTGGTCGCGGGTCGGACGGGTGCGCCAGCCGACGGGCGCGCGACCGAGCGTCGCGACCGCGCCGAGGACGCTCGTCTTCATCGAGCGAGGCGTCAGGACGACGATGTCGGAGGGCGAGAGGCGGTGGGCGAGCAGCGTGTCCACGATCCGACCCGTCGCGGCCACGACGTCGTCGAGGCCGTCCACCCAGTGCAGGCGGGGGCGGCGGTCGGCCGCGATCCCGCTCGGGCGCAGGTCGTCGGGGCCCGGCGCGAGCGAGGTCAGCACGGCGCAGACCTCGTCGGTGTTGCGGCAGTTCCGCGAGACCGGGAAGGGGCCGAGCAGGCCGAGGTCGTCGGCGGGCGGCGGTCCGCCGCGTCCGTGGAGGTCCTGCGCCTCGTCGCAGAACGCGTAGAGCCGGCCGCCGCGACCGGCGGCCAGCCAGGCCTCGAGGGCGACCCACCAGTGCGCCTGGAAGTCCTGCGCCTCGTCCACGACGATCACGTCGTGGCGCGCGTCGAGGCGCTCGGCGGCGGACAGGAGCAGGTCGGGCAGGCCGCGGTCGTAGCCGTCGGCCGCCTGGTGCGCCGCCTCGACCTCGGCGTCGAAGCCGGCCTCGCGCGCGCGGCGGCGGCAGAGGTCGTGGAACGTGCTCGTCGTGATGCCCGGCGCGGACGCCGTCGCGTCGCCGAGGAACCCGGCGAGCGGGCCGTTGAAGCACACGAGCAGCACGTCGAGGCCCTGCGCGGCGAAGCGGCGCGCGAGCTCGGTCGCGAGCAAGGTCTTGCCGGTGCCGGGGCCGCCGCGGACCCACCCGCGGGGGATCCGCGCGAGCCAGTCGAGCGCGGCGTACTGCTCCTCCGTCAGGTCCACGACGCGCTGCTCCACCGCGCCCGCGAGCGCGCCGAGGTGGGCGCGCACCGCGCGTCGCGGCGCGAGCGCCTCCGCGATGCGCGCCACGCCGTCGTCGCCCAGGGGCGGCAGGCCGGGGCGGCGCGGGTCGGCGGAGGCGAGCGCCCCGCGCACGAAGCCGGGCAGGTCGTGGAGCGCGTTCGCGTCGAGCACGCGCGTCCGCGGCACGTCGGGGCCGAGCCCCTCCGGCGGCACCGTGGCGAACGGGAACGCCACGCCGTGCACGACGTGGACGTTGCGCGCGGCGATCCCCGGCATGCGGGCGAAGAGCAGGCGCAGCGCGTGCTTGCTGTCCTCGGCCTGCTTCATCGGGTCGGGGATCTCGTGGGCGTCGCGGCCCTGCCACCACCGGCCGGTGGGGCCGTCGCGGCCGATCGCGCCCGCCTTCGCCTCGAGCACCAGCACGCCGGCGCGCGGGTCGAGGATCACGAAGTCGGCCTCGCCGTCCTCGCCGCGCCGTCCGTGGCGCTCGCCGACCCAGCGCGCGCCGTGGACCACCACGACGTCGTCGGGGAGCTCCTTCTCGAACTTGATGTAGAGGTACTCCTCGGCGCGGCTCTCCGTCGACCGCATCGGGCTGGGCACCATTCTCGCCATGCGCCTACCCTGCGCGACGGGGCGCCCGGGCGCAAGCCTCCGGCGCGGCCCCTGGCGACGGCACGGTTCCCGCCGGAGAGCGACGCCGTCACTTCACCTGCGGGCGCTTCGCCTCCGGCTGGACGCACTTCCAGACGCCGTGGTCCGTCTTGTAGAAGCGGACGGTCCAGTGGATGGGGTCGGTGCGCTCCGACCCGTCGCGCCCCTCGGACGTGAGGAGGGCCTCGATGTCGACGGGGTACGCCTTCACCGTCGTCGCCTCGTCCGTCAGGATCGCGACCTGCTCCGACGCGAGATAGGTCAGCTTCGTGTACTCGACGGAGTACTTCACCGCGGCCGACACCGGCGGCACCTTGCCCTCCTCGCCCCCCTTGCCGAACCGGAGGATCAGCGACCCGGCGAGGTCGCGCACCGAGTCCGCGAACACCTTCTTCACGACGGCCTCCGACGGCGCGTCCGGGTCGCGGTCGGGCGCGAGCAGGCGGTCCGGGGCGCCCTCGTCCTCGTCGCCCGCGGCCGGCCCCGCGACCTTCACGGCGCCGGCCCCGTCCACGTCGAAGCCCTTCGGCCACCGCGTCCGGTCGTCGTAGCGCGCGCCGCGGAAGTCGCACGTCTTCACGTAGTCGAACCCGGGCCCGGCGAGGTGGGCCCCGCGCAGGTCGGCGCGCCGGAAGTCGCACTTGGTCACGGTCACGTGCAGGCCGCCCTTCAGCCCGCGCAGGTTCGCGCCCTTGAAGTTCGTGTTCGACAGGCCCCACAAGACGGACAGGTCCTGGCCCTCGAGGTTCGCGCCCGAGAGGTTCGTCCCCTCGAGGTGCGCGTCGCGCAGCGTCGCGCCGCGGAGGTCCGCCCCCGAGAGGTCGGCGCCGTCGAGGCGCGCGCTCGTCAGGTCCGCCCCGCGCAGGTCGGCGCGTCGCAGGCTCGCGTCCTGGAACAGCGTGCGGATCAACGTCGCGTTCGACAGGTTGATGTCGTCGAACGGCTCGCCCTTCAGGTCGCGCCCGCGCCAGTCCTGCCCGGACGCGTCCTTCCCGGTGCCCACCGGCTTCGCGGCCGCCGGGTCCGCGGGCTTCCCGGTCGGCGCCGCGCCGGCGCCCCCGAGCAGGCCGCCCGCGTTGCCGAGGCCCCCGGCGGGCGCGCCCGGGGCCGCGGGGGCGGCCTCCGTCGCCTTCACCGCGCCCGCGGCGACCGGGTCCACGCCCTTCGGGAACCGCGTCGCGTCGTCGTACGTCGCCTTCGTGAAGCGCGCCGACGGGCTCTTCCAGTCCTGCGCGTTCTTGAGCATCGCGCCGCGCAGGTCGGCGCCGGAGAAGTCGCACTCCGTCACCTCGGTCATCCCGCGCAGGTTCCGGAGGTTCGCGCCGCGGAAGTCCGAGCCCCGGAACACCGAGTACCCGCCGAGGTCGGCCCCCTCGAGGTTCGCCTTCGCCAGGTTGGTCCCGCGCGCCATCGTCGTGTCGAACTTCGCCTCGGTGAAGTCCGCGCCGGTGCAGTCGGCGCCGTCGAAGTTCGTCTGGGTCAGGTTCGCGTCGACGAACGACGCACCCGTCAGCTTCGCGCCGGAGAACACGGCGCTCGTCAGGTCGGCGCCGTCGAACCTCGCGCCCGCGAGGTCGCGGCCCTTGAAGTCGTGTTTGACGAGCTTCTGGCCCGTGAAGTCCTCCGCCCCGTGCGCGACGTCACGCGCGACGACGACGACGAGGCCGAGCAGCAGGGTCTTGAGGCAGCGGTTCATCGTGGACTCCGGGCGCGTGACGAGAAGGGGCGCCGGGCGCGGGGGGAACGGACGTGGGGGGGGCGGACGGTGGCGCGGGGGAGTGGGGGGGGCG
>JAEUHO010000275.1 GCA_016795345.1 Planctomycetia bacterium
GGCCCCCCCACCCCCCCGGACGCCCGCTCGGCTGCCGTCTTGGCACCGTGGCAGGGCCCGCAGACGGGCTGGCAGTTCCCCAGGTCGTACGCCAGGTCGGGGCGCACGCGCACGGGGACGACGTGGTCCACCTGCGTCGCCAGCTCCGTGCGCCCCGCGGCCGCGCACGCGCGGCAGAGCGGCTCGTCGCGCAGGACCCGGGCGCGCAGCGCCTTCCACCGGGCGGACGAGACGACCGCGTCCTCGACCGACCGGTCGGGCCCCGAGCGGCGGGCGCGGTTGTACTCCGCGTCCGCGGCACGACGGCGGTGGAGGATCCCAGCGAGCGAACGCGGCTTCGACGGCATGGAACTGCCTCGGCTCGCGCCCGCTGGGATGGGCGCGAAGGGATGGTACCACAAGGTCAACCGGTCGCGCGAGCCGGCAGAGGAAAAGTCAATCGTGAAGCTGAGCCCGTGTCCGAAGTGTGGGGTGCAATTCGACATGTCCGCGTTAAGGCGCGGGCAGGAGTTCCAGTGCGGATCTTGCGGTACGAAGTTGGTGGTAGGCCCCGCGCCCGTAGTTCCGCCGCGAGCGGATCCGATCCCTGCACCGACGACTGCTCGCATGGAGAGGCGACGTCGTCGATGGCAGCGTGGGCAGGCCCGGCAGGCCGCTTCAGCACATAAGCAGTCCCAGATCCTGGGTGGCGTGCTCCTCTTCGCGGTTCTGGTGGTGTTCATCATTCTCATCGAGACGGGAAAGATGAAGCTGGGAACTGGCAGCAGACACTCGACCCGACAAGAGTTGGAACGGGAGATCGAGGATCTGAGGGATCGCATCGGCGATATCGAGGATGGATCCACTCACGCGGGTCCTGAGGACCTTGAGGATCTTCGCGACCGCCTGGACGAAGTGACGGACGAGCTGCGCTCCGCGCGATAGTGCCATCCGCGTCACGTCGCCGGTGGGTGCGAGACGGGAACGCCCGCGAGACGTCGGCCTCACAGGCCAAGGATCTCGGCGCAGCGGTAGGGAGTTACCTGACGTCGCCCTCGGACCGCACGGTCCGGTCCCGGTCCTGCAGTGTCACCCGGACGACATCGTCCCCCGCACGGCGCCGGCGCACCAGCGCCCGGCCGCGTACGCTGTACGCTCCGCCCCACGAGACACCAGCATGGACCTCTCCAAGATCCCGCCGCTCTCGCGCCGCATGGACTACATCCTCCAGGCACTGGAAGATGTCTGCAAGAGGCTTGACAAGATCAGCGACACGCTCGTCGCGATGAACGAGAAGACGCTCGCATCGCTCGGTCCGCGACCGCTGCTCAACCTGAAGCAGGCCGCAGCCGCTCTCGGCGTCGGGGTCCACACGATGCGCGCGCTCGCCGGCACCGAGATCACGTACGTGAAGATCGGGCACCGAATCTCGTTCTCCCCCGAGGACATCGACCGGTTCGTTCGCCGCAATCGCAGGGACTGGGGCTCGTCGCGGTGGCTCGGTAAAGGTCGACGTCGATTCGGTGGTGACGAAGAGGCCGATCAGAAGTACCTCGACCGGATCTCCCGTCCGGATCCGTCCGAGAAGATGCCGGCGCTCGACAAGGAGTTCGAAGATGCGCTCGTCGCCTTCGGCGTCAACCTCAACGCGCGCCGCGCCCTCCGCATGGCCGGCGTCGCCTCGATCGCGAAGGCTCAGACGTTCAGTTACGACGAGCTCTGTTCGATCAAGGGCATCAGCATCAACACCGCACCGTGGATTCTGAAGGCCGTGGGGAAGCCCGTCCCGAAGGGGATGGATCCCGAGAAGTGGCGCTGAAGGACGGCGCTCCAGCGAGAACGCCCGCGAGGCATCGCCCTTACGGGGGTCGGTTCTCCGCGCGACGGGGAACTACCAGACGTCCCCCCGTTCGAGGGGCCACCCGTCCGGGCCCGCAACCGCGGTGAGCGACGTGCATCCGGACGCACACTGCAGGCTCCCCAGGTCCTCGGGCCACGCGCGCACGTCCTCGACGGTGACGCGCGCGACCTTCTGCCCCGAGAGGTCGCGGCCCGTGTAGAGGGCCGACTGGCCGGCGCACCGGACACAGATCTGGCGGCCGCCGTCGGCCCAGTAGATCGCGCCCGGCACGAGCACCGGGCGCGGGGTCGTGTTCGGCTTCATGTTGAGCACCCGTCGTCCCCCGATGGACCAGCCCACCGGGGGACACGGGCGATCAGGGTCGAATCCGCGGGGACGCTCAAGGGCATTCACCGGGGGGCAGACCGGGGATCCCCCCGGACACCGGTCCCTCCGGCCTTGGAGGCTCAGTCGCCGGGCTTTCGCCTCGACTAGCAGAACCCTAACGCCCGCTGTCCCCCCAGCCGGCGATCATCCGCGTGGCGGGTCCCGCCGCGGGATTGATCCCCCGCGGTCGGCCCCTTCGCTCGTCCAGCCGGGGACCCGCCAATTCCCTCCCCAGGACGGGCGGAAACGGACGGGCCGTGCCCCACCCCGCTCCTGTGCGCGCGCCTCGGGAACGAGAGGATCCGGTCCCCTGGTCGTTTCGGTCGCTGCTGCAGGCGGCGGCTGCGGTCGCGGCGCGGGCGACGACGGCGCCGAGGAACCTCGACTTGCCGGGGCTGTTCAACCGGCTACGCATAGCGTTCATCGAGGACGAGGAGGCCGCCGCGGCGCTCGAGAACGCCGAGCAGTCTGCGCGAGGGATTCCCCCCGACGCGGTGTGCTGCACCATGCACGAGCCGGGGGGCAAGAGGGTCGTGCTGCGCTGGGGCGACATCAAGCCGCGCGCTCTCGCCCGCAGGGAGCGCGCCCGGAAGGACCTCGCTCGCGCGCGCCTGGCCATCTACGAGGTCGCGGGCGACGACCTGGACCCGACGCTGCTGGACTCCGTGGGCGAGAGGGTGCACGACGAGCTGGAGGCATGGCACGTCGCGGGCGACATGGAGGACTACGCGGAGGAGAACGACGGCGGCGTCTCCAACGAGTCCTACGCTCGTGCGCAAGAGAACCTCGACCGCGCGATCCGTGCGAGGGAGGCCGCGCAGACGGACATCCTGGTCCAGGCCGAGGCGCGTTCGCGGGCGGCGCCTCCTCCCCCCGCCCCCACGGTCCGACCTGCGCGCGCGAGGACGCCGCGTCGGGCCGTGCGGTCGCGCGCCAGCGCGGGCCCGGGGACGACAAGCGCGACGGCCGACGGCGACCCGCCAGCAGCGGGCGACCCGCCACCACCAGGACTTCCCCCCGCCGCGCACCTCGCGGCTCTCCGCGCGGCCGACCCCGAGACGCTCGCCGCGATCCGCGACGCCCTCGGGGGAGTTCCCTACCCGCGGTTCGTGCCGTCGGAGAGCCAACGGGCCCTGTGGGCCTACCTGCTCGCGTCACCCGTGGCGCGATCCCTGGACCTGCTCGCGCTCGACCTGCGACGGGCGAAGCGGACCGTCCTCCGTGACTTCCGCGTGCTTGAGACGCGCGGCATCGTGCGCCGAGTCGAGGGAGGCGGGCTCCTCGTCGCGCCCCTCGACGGGAACCAAAGGGGAACCAGAGGGGAACTGACGGGCGCACCGTCCTCGGGCAGCGTGGTGTCGCGATGATCGACACCCGACTCACGACCCGGGAGGCGCGCGAGGTCCTCGGGGCCCGCAACGCGGCCGAGACGATCGCGATCCTGCGCGCGGCGCGCGTCCCGGCGACGCGCTGCGGCGGCGCGTGGCTGTGGGAGGCGGAGCCCGTGCGGGTGCTCGCGCTGCGGCTCGCGTCGGACCGCGAACACGCGCCCGCCCCGGGCAACGGGGGGCGGCCGTGAGTGCCGGCCGGGTCCCCGCGCCGTCCCCGGAACCGGGGGACATGGCGGTCTCGGTGCCCTCGTCCCCGCCCGAAGCGGCCCGGCCCACCGCGGCGCCGAGTTCCGGGCCCACCGCGAACGGCGAGGCAACCGCCTCCGAAGGCCGGAAGTACGGGCCTTCCCAGCCCGGGCCCACTGGGCCCACTTCCGCGGAGGGAGAGACGCGTGCGCCTCGTGAACGCGCGCGGGCCACTACTGCCTCTACCTCTACCCCCGTGCGGAACTCCTCCTCCACTCCTATGGGGAAGGGGACGAAGGGGCAGAGGAAGCGGGGGGGACGTGTCGTGCGCGTGAAGACGGCGGCTGCGGCATTCTCCTCCCAGGAAAGTGGGCCCAGTGGGCCCAGCGCCCACCAACCCGCCTCCGAGGCGGCTTCCGGGGCGACGCCCGTGGCCCACTTCCTCGCGGCCCACCACGTGGCCATGCTCGAGGCGAGCGCGATCGACCCTGCCGTGCGGGTCGAGCGCGGCTACCGCACGGTCACCGCCCGGGCCGAACTGCTCCGGCTGGGGTTCACCGACCGGCAGGCCAGCGTCCCGTCGCTCCTGCTCCCGATCCACGGAGTTGCGGGCGAGATCGTTTCGTACCAGACCCGCCCCGACGCCCCCCGGGTGGGCCGCGACGGGAAGACCGTCAAGTACGAGACGCCGGGGAAGTCGCGGATGGTCCTCGACGTCCCCCCGCGGGCGCGGGCGGCGCTTCGCGACTCGGCCGTGCCCCTCGTCGTCACCGAGGGCCTCAAGAAGGCAGACGCCGCGGCCTCCAAGGGCCTCTGCTGCGTGGGGCTGCTCGGCGTCTGGAACTTCCGGGGAACCAACGAGCTGGGCGGCAAGACCGTGCTCGCCGAGTGGGAGTCGATCGCGCTCCACGGGCGGCAGGTCTACATCGTCTTCGATTCCGACGTCGCGACGAAGCCCTCGGTCCGGCTCGCCCTGATGCGCCTCAAGGCCTTCCTGGAGCACCGTGGGGCCAAGGTCGCGATCGTCTACCTCGAGCCCGGTAAGGGCGGCGCGAAGGTCGGGATGGACGACTTCTTCGCCGCCGGGAACGACGTCGCCGGCCTGCTGCGCTGCGCAGAGACCAAGGTCCGCGCGGGCGACGAGGACGCGAGGCCCCGCGCCGCCTACTCCCTCGAGGACGACGGGATCTACCACCACGTCGAGACCGACGACGGCCCGAAGCCCGTGCGGCTGACGAACTTCACGGCGCGGATCGTCGCCGAGACGACGCTCGACGACGGGGAGGAGCAGAGGAAGGTCTTCCGCATCGCGGCCGTGCAGGGCGATCGCCGCTGCGAGTTCGAGATCCCGGTGCCAGAGTTCGAGGACCTGCGCTGGACCACGACGCACGTGGGCGCGGGCGCCACGCTCTTCCCCGTCGCCAACGTCGAGCGCCACGTGCGCGCCGCGATCCAGACCGACAGCGGCGTCACCGCCGCCCGCCACCGCGTCCACGTGCACACGGGGTGGATTCGGCACGGCGAGAAATACGTCTTCCTCCATGCCGGCGGCGCGATCGGCGAGGAGGGGCCAGTCGCGGGGCTCGAGGTGCGGCTCGACCCCCGCCTGTCGGGCTTCGTCCTCCCCCCGCCGGCCGAGAAGGGCGTCCTCACGCGGTGCCTCGCCTCCGTGCTCGACTTCCTCGCCCTGGGCCCGGCGCGGATCACGGTGCCCCTCTTCGCCGCCGTCTGGCGGGTCCTGATC
>JAEUHO010000443.1 GCA_016795345.1 Planctomycetia bacterium
TCGGGCCCGTGCGCGCGGCGGCGGTGCGGTTCGCGTTCGACCGCGAGTTCCTGTCCGGCGCGCGCCGCACCCGGCGCGTCGGCGACGGCTCCGAGTTCGAGGCGCTGCGCGAGCACGTGGCCGGGCTCGACCCCCGCGCCATCGACTGGAAGGCCTCGGCGCGGCACCTCCACCTCGTCAGTCGCGAGACGCGGGCCGAGCGCGACCGGCCGGTGGTCCTCGCGATCGACCTCGGCCGCACGATGAGCGAGACCGTCGACGGCAAGCCGCGGGTGGACCACGCGATCCAGGCGAGCCTCCTGCTCGGGTACGCGGCGCTCCGCTCCGGCGACCGCGTGGGCCTCTTCTCGTTCGACGCGCGGCCCCGCACGTGGCTGCCGCCGGTCTCCGGGCCCGGGGCCCACGCCCGCCTGCTGGCCGCCACGTCGGGCCTCGGGTACTCGAACGACGAGACCAACTACACGCACGCGGTGGCGGACCTGTCGGCCCGGCTGAAGCGGCGGACGCTCGTCGTCGTGCTCACCGACTTCGCCGACTCGACCACGGCGGAGCTGATGCTCGACGCGCTCGGGCACCTCGCCCGCCGCCACCTCGTGTTGTTCGTCGCGCTCCGCGACCCCGCGCTCCTCGCGCTCGCCGACGCGCCCCCGCGCACCCTGCGCGCGCTGCACCGCGCGGTCGTCGCCGCCGACCTCCTCCGCGACCGCGAGGTCGTGTTGCGGCGGCTGCGCCGCGCGGGCGCGCACGTCGTCGACGAGGTGCCGGCGCGCGTCACGACCGCGGCCCTCGACCGCTACCTCCACATCCACCGGCGGGAGCTCGTCGGATGAGCCCTCCGCGCCTCAAGAGCGTCGAGTTCCGCCGGGAGCGCGAGGGCGCGTGGCGCGACCTCGCCCGGCTCGTGGACACCGCCGAGCGGCGGGGCCTCGGGGCGCTGTCGGCGGCGGAGCTGGCCCGGCTCCCGGGCCTCTACCGGCTCGCCACGTCCTCGCTCTCGGTGGCGCGCTCGATCTCGCTCGACCGCAACGTCGTCGAGCACCTCGACGCGTTGTGCGTGCGGGCCTACGGCTGCCTCTACGCGTCGCGCCGCGGGTTCTTCGCCGCGTTCGCCGACCTCCTCACGGTGCGCATCCCCGCCGTCATGCGCGCGCGCGCGGGCCTCGTGCTCGGCGCGCTGGCCTTGATCGCCCTCGGCGTCGCCGTCGGGTGGGCGCTCGTCGACGCCGACCCCGAGCGGTTCTACGCGTTCGTCCCCGCCGGCCTCGCGGGCGACCGCGGGCCGCACGCCACGACGCAGGCGCTGCGCGACGTCGTCTACCACCGCGTCGGGGCGGCCGACGAGCTCGCGGCGTTCGCCGTGTTCCTGTTCACCCACAACACGACCGTCGGCGTGCTCTGCTTCGCGGTGGGGGTCCTCGCCGGGCTCCCGACCGCGCTGCTCCTCTTCTACAACGGCCTCCTCGTCGGGGCGTTGTCGTCCGTCTACGCGTCGCGCGGGCTCGGCCTCGACCTCTGGGCGTGGCTCCTGCCCCACGGGGTACCCGAGCTGACGGCCATCGCGTGCTGCGGCGCCGCGGGGTTCCTGCTCGCGCGGGGCCTCCTCTTCCCGGGGACGCGCCCCCGCGTGGAGAGCCTGGCCGCCAGCGGCCGCGAGGCGGCGGTGCTCGTCCTCGGCGCGGCCGTGCTGCTGCTGGTCGCGGGCTTCGTCGAGGGCGTGCTCCGGCAGGTCGTCACCGACCCGACGATCCGCCTCGGGACCGCGACGCTCCTCCTCGTCGGGATGCTCGCCTGGTTCTCCGTCGGCCGCCGGAGCGCGGCGTCGTGAGCCCGCGCGTCAGCCCGCTGGCCCGCGGCGACGACGGGACCCGGGGCACGCCGGTGCAGGTCGTGACGCCCGAGGGCGTGCCGCTCGTCTTCCACGCGGCGCCCCTCGGCGACCGCTTCGTGGCCGTGCTGATCGACCTCGGCTGCCTGTTCGGCCTCGTGCTGCTCGTGGCGCTCCTCTTCGTACTCGCCGGCTACGAGGGCGACGGGGTCGGCGCGGCGCTGCTCATGCTCCTCGTCTTCGCCCTGCGGTTCGGGTACTTCACGACCGCGGAGCTGCGGCGTCGGGGCTCGACGTTCGGCAAGCGCCGCGCGGGCATCCGCGTCGTGGACGCGGCGGGCGGGCCGCTCACCGGGGCGGCGGTCGTGGTCCGCAACCTCCTGCGCGAGCTCGTGCTGTTCCTCCCGCTGATGCTCGCCGCCGGCGGCGGGTCCATGGGGCTCGGGGCCTCCGCGACGATGCGCTGGCTCGCGGTCGCGTGGGCCTTCGGTTTCGGGTTCGTCCCGTTGTTCAACGCACGCCGCATGCGCGTCGGCGACCTCTTCGCGGGCACCCTCGTCGTCGTGGTGCCGCGCACCGCGCTCCTCGACGACGTCGGCCGCCTCGACACGCCGCCGCCGAAGGGCGCGCCCGCCGCCGCCGAGGGCCCGCCGCCGACGCTCGCGTTCACCGACGCGCAGCTCGACGTCTACGGGGAGTTCGAGCTGCAGGTGCTCGAGGACGTGCTGCGACGCGGGCAGGACGCGGGCCAGGGCCAGGGCCCGTTCGTCGCCGTCGCGGAGCGCATCGCGAAGAAGATCGGGTACACCGGCAGCGTGCGCCGCGGCGACGCGCTGCCGTTCCTGCGCGCGTACTACGCCGCCCTCCGCGCGCGGCTCGAGCACCGGCGGCTGCTCGGCCGCGGCAAGGCCGACAAACACGATCGCGGCCCCCGACCCGGGCGTTGACGCGAGGCCCGGCCGTGGCCGGGAGACCGGCCTCGCCCGGCGGACCGGTCGGCCCGGCGGGTGACGGCGAGGCCCGGCGGCCGCCGGGCCTCGCCGTCACCCGCGCCCGAGCCCCGCCGCGTGCTCTCCCTGCGGGCCTCCCAGCGGGCCTTCCTGCGGCGCCCGGCGATGCGCTCGCCCCGGCGGGGCCGCTCGCCGTGCGGCGGCCCCGCCGGGCGCGCGACGGCGCCACGGGGTCAGTCGAACACCTTCGCCGCGTCGAGGATGTTGATCCCGTCCTTGTGCAGCTTGAGGCGCTGGTAGGCGAACGCGGACGCCGACGCCACCAGCGGCGTGGTGAGGAGCGCGGTGATCGCGACGTCGGACGTGGCGCCGAGGAAGACCGTGTCCACGCGCGGCGCGACGACGTACCTGTTGAGCAGCCAGCCGAACGTGACGAAGGCGATCGTCGCGAGGGCGATCGCGCCGCGCGACCCCGCCGTGAGGCGCGACGACACGCCGATGGCCTGCACCGGGCCGACCCGCTCGAGGAGCGCCGCGGGGATCGCGACGAGGTAGCGGGAGACGAGGAGGACGAAGATGCCGCCGAACGCGAGGGCGGTCAGGACCAGCGCGAAGGCACTGGGCGGCTCGCCCGGGCGGGTACGGCTGACGAGCAGCATCCCCGCGATGAAGGCGACCACGACGAAGATCACCAGCGTCATGAGGGCGAGCACGACGGCGGTGAGCAGCACGGTGCCGAGCCGGCGTCCCGTCGCGGCGAGACCGCCGGCGACCCCGGCGGACCGCCCGCGCAGGCGCTCGACGACACCGTGGGTGATCGCGGCGATCGCCGCGGCCCCGAGCAGCACCGCCCCGCCGACGCGGGCGCCCGCCCAGATCCGCAGCTTCGACTGCAGCGCGAGCACGTCGTCGATCGTCTCGATCCGCAGCGCGGCCTCGCGGAACAGGAGGTACGCGATCGCGAACAGGGGCAGGTAGAAGAGGACCGACAGCACCGTGGTCGGCAGCAGGCCCGCGATCCAGCAGCGGATCGTGCCGGTGAAGAGCTGCCCGACGTGGAACGCCGGGGTGCGGACGGGTGCGCGGCGGGTGACCATGACATACCTCCGAGGCGCCCTTCCGGCGCCGGTTCGTCAGTCGAAGATCTTCGCCGCGTCGAGGACGTTGATCCCGTCCTTGCGGAGCTTCAGGCGGTGGTATGCGATCGCCGCCGCGCTCCCGTTGACGGGGCTGGAGACGAGGATCGTGATCGCGATCGTGGCGAGCGTGCGGGTGAACGGGTCGTCGACCTCCAGGCCGACGATGTACCCCGCCGCGAACTCGGCGCCGAGGAGCAGCGCGGAGAGGAAGAAGATCTTCCAGCGAAACCCGCGCGTGAGCCGCGCGGACTCTCTGAGGCTATTCGACGCCCCGACACGCTCGACGACGATGGCCGGGGACGAGAGGAAGTACCTCGCCTGGACGACGGCGGTGACGATCACCCCAATGACGGAACCGAGGATCACGGCGTTGGCGTCGAACCGTGTCCGCGTTCCCACGATGACGAGGACGACGACGACGAAGGCGATCGGGATCGCGATCAAGAAGGCGAGGAGGCCGACGACGATGCCGGCGAGGAGCAGGGACCCGAAGCTCGAGAAGGCCCGGCCCGCGCACTCGCCGATCGTCGCGGGCTGGCCGCGGAGCGCGCGCAGCGAGCCGTAGGCGGTCGCGGCGCTCGAGAGCATCCCGAGGATGCTCGACAGGAACACGTGGGCGGTGTCCCACGACTCGACCGTCTTCTCCGTGGGCGTGCCGCGGCCGAGGACCGCCCACGCGATCAGCAGGGTGGGGGCGTGGAAGAGCAGCGACAGCATCGCATTGGGGACGAACCGGGCGCTCCAGAGCGCGAACGTACGCCCGAAGAGGTCGCCGGCGGTCAGGGTGGTCTCGCTGCCGGCCTTCGCTTCGGTCGAGGTCATCCGCCCGTCCTTCCGTGGCGGCGCGCATCCTGCGGCACGGGTTCCGGCAATGCAAGGGGGCGGTCCGCATCGCGTTCGTCGCCGGGGCGTCGGTCCCGCGGTAGGGTGGCGCCGTGGCCGGCCCGTCGCCCTCCCTCGTCGTCTTCGACCTCGGCGGGGTGCTCGTCCGCATCGCGCGGACGTGGGCCGAGGCGAGCCGGGCCGCGGGCATCGACCCGACCGGGCGCGACGACCCCCTGCCGCCGGCCGCGCGCGAGCCGTGGGTCCACGCGTACGAGACCGGCGCCATCGACCGGGCGGCGTTCGTGGACGGCCTCGTGCGCGCGATGGACGGCGCCTATGCCCCGGCCGAGGTCGTCCGCATCCACGACGCGTGGTTGTTCGGGGAGTACGCCGGCCTCCACCGGCTGTTCGACGCGCTGGACGGCGCGGGCGTCGAGACGGCCGTGCTCTCGAACACCAACGAGGCCCATTGGGCCCGCATGTTCCCCGCGGGGGCCGGGCCGTCGGCCTTCCCGTCGCTGCGCCGGGTGCGGCACCCGCACGCGAGCCACCTGCTCCGGGCCCGCAAGCCCGACGCCGCGTCGTTCCGCGCGGTCGAGGCCGCGACCGGACGCCGCGGCGAGGGCGTCGTGTTCTTCGACGACCTGCCCGACAACGTGCGCGGGGCCCGGCGCGCGGGGTGGACCGCGCACCTCGTGGACCCCGCGGGCGACCCGGCCGCGCAGATGCTGGCGCGGCTCGGGCTCGCGGGGGCGTGACGCGTCAGGTCGCGGCGCCGACCGGCGTCGCCGCCGCCACGACGAGCGCGTGCACGCGCCGGTCGTCGGTCCACTCGGGGTGGAACGTCGCCGCGAACACCCGGCCCTGCCGCACGAAGACCGGCTCGCCGCGCCAGGTCGCGAGCACCTCGACGCCGGCGCCGAGGCGACGGAACCGCGGCGCGCGGATGAACACCGCGGCGTAGTCGGGCTCGAGGACGGCCTCGAACGAGTCCACCTGCCGGCCGAACGCGTTGCGCTCGATCCCGACGTCCACGAGGCCCCACGAGCGCTGCGCGGGGTTGGTCACGTCCTTCGCGAGCAGGATCGCGCCCGCGCACGTGCCGAAGACGGCCCCGCCGCGGGCCACGAGGCGGCGCACGGCCTCCTCGATGCCGCTGCCCTCGAGGAGCTTCAGCATGGCGGTGGACTCGCCGCCCGGGAGCACCAGGAGGTCGAGCGCGTCCACCTCGGCGGCCGTGCGGACCTCGACGGCGCCCGCGGGCAGGGCCCGCAGGTGCGCGGCGAAGTCGCCCTGGAGGGCGAGGACGCCCGCGCGCATCACCAGCCCCGCGTCTGCAGCAGGTTCTCGGCGCCGATCTTCCCGATCTCGAGGCCGGGCATCGCGTCGCCGAGCGCCTCCGAGACCTCCGCGAGCACCTTCGGGTCGCGGTAGTGCGTCACGGCGCGCACGATGGCCTTCGCGCGCACCTCGGGGTCGGCGCTCTTGAAGATGCCGGAGCCGACGAACACGCTCTCGGCGCCCAGGTGCATCATCAGCGCGGCGTCCGCGGGCGTCGCGACGCCGCCGGCCGCGAAGTTCGGCACCGGCAGCTTGCCGGTCTCGGCGACGAGCTTCACGAGCTCGAACGGGGCGCCGAGGTCCTTCGCGGTGCGGACCAGCTCCTCGGGGCGCAGCGTCGTGAGGCGGCGCATCTCGGCGGTCACCGAGCGCATGTGGCGGACGGCCTCGACGACGTTGCCCGTGCCGGCCTCGCCCTTCGTGCGGATCATGGCCGCGCCCTCCGCGATGCGGCGCAGCGCCTCGCCGAGGTCGCGGCAGCCGCACACGAACGGCACCTTGAAGGCCAGCTTGTCGATGTGGTACGCCTCGTCGGCCGGCGTCAGGACCTCGCTCTCGTCGATGAAGTCCACGCCGAGGGCCTCGAGGATCTGGGCCTCGACGAAGTGGCCGATGCGGCACTTCGCCATGACCGGGATCGAGACGGCCTTCTGGATCTCCTTCACCTTGGCGACCGGCGACATGCGCGCGACGCCGCCCTGGGCGCGGATGTCGCTCGGGACGCGCTCGAGCGCCATGACGGCGACGGCGCCCGCGCGCTCGGCGAGGACGGCCTGCTCGGCGTTGACGACGTCCATGATCACGCCGCCCTTGAGCATCTCGGCGAGGCCGGTCTTGAGCTTCAGGGACGTGCCGGAGGGGGAGGAGGACGGGTGCGACGGGGACATGCGGACTCCGTTCGGGACGGGGAGGGATCGGGAAGGGAGGGGGAGACGGGATCGGGGGGAAGGGGCTCGGGGTGGGGGA
>JAEUHO010000483.1 GCA_016795345.1 Planctomycetia bacterium
CGCCGCCGTGGCGAGCGCCCTCGTCGCGTTCGCGTGGGCCGCGGTCGGGACGTCGTTCCGGGCCACGCTGCGCACGCTCGTGTCGCCGGTCGCGTGGGCGGTGGCGCTCGCGGTCGCGGGCCCGTGGTACGCGCTGATGGAGCGCGCGAACCCCGGCTACCTCGAGCACTTCATCGCCTACGAGCACTTCCGCCGCTTCCGCGAGCCGGGCCACCGCGACTTCGCGCCGTTCTGGCTGTACGCCGCGGTGCTCCCGCTCTTCCTCGTGCCGTGGACGCTGCTGCTCCCCCGCGCGCGCCTGCCCGCGCCCGTGGCCGGCGCGGTGCGCCGCCCGGTGCCGGGCCATCGCCTGATGTGGGCGTGGGTGGTGGTCCTGCTCGTCCTCTACTCGGCCGGGCGCAACCGCCTGTTCACCTACGCGCTGCCGATCTTCCTCCCCCTGGCCGTGCTCTGCGGCGCGCGCCTCGCGCGCCTGGTCGAGGACGCCGCCTCGGTACGCGAGGCCCGGCGCGGCCCGGCGCTGGCCGGCGCCGTCGTCGCGGCCGCGGGCCTCGTCCACCTCGTCGCCCACGCGACCGGGCGCGTGCCGGCGGGCCTCCCCGAGGCCGCGGGCGGATGGGGCCTCGGGCTCCTCGGCGTCGCGGCGGGCCTCCCTTCGGCGCTGCTGTTCGCCTGGCGCGGCCCGTCGCCGCGGGCCCGGCTCGCGACGCTCGCGGTGGCGGCGGCGTCGATGTGGTGGGGCCTCGACCTCGTCGCGGCGCGGTTCGACGCCGCGCGGTCGCCGCGAGCCCTCGCCGCGACGCTCGCGCGCGAGGCCGGGCCGGATGACCTCGTCGTCTGCCTCGACCTCCTCCCGCAGGGCCTGCGCTTCGCCCAACCGGACCTCCGCGTCGCGGTCGCCGGCAAACAGCCGGAGATCGTCGAGCCCTGGGCGACGAAGGACGGCGCGGGCCGGCTGTTCGGGCACGACGACCTGCGCGCGATGTGGGACGGTCCGCGGCGCATCGTGCTCGTCGCGCGGGTCCGGAAGGCCGAGGAGTGGATGGCGCGGCGCGGCGGCCGGGCGCTCGCGCGCGGGCTCTCCGGCGCGCAGCGCGCCGACCTCGTGGTGATGGAGAACCGCCCCCGGACGCCGTAGCGCCGGCCCGTGGGGCCTCCCGGCCGCGCCCGGCGGGCCTCGCACCGCGGTGGGCCCGTCGCGTCGCCTCGGTGGCGCCGGGCGCGCGACGGTCACGATGGGGATAGGCGCCCGGCCCGGCGAGGCGCCGACCTACAATCGGGCCATGGCCCCCGTCGCCGCGTCCGCCCCGCGTTGGTCCGCCGCGATGCTCGCGACATCGCTGCTCGTGGGGCTCCTGCTCGCGGGCTCGACGCTCCTCGGGGCGGCCGCCGGCGTCGCGCACGGCGGCGAGCCCCCTGCGGCCGCCCCCCCTGCGGCGCCGCCGGCCGCGCCGCCGGCCGCGCCCTTCGTCCCGTCGGCCGAACGCGGGTACCGCCACATCCTCGACACGCCGTACATCCCGCCGACGTTCGACGACGACGACGTGGACCACCTGTACACCCTCTGGCCCGCGGCGGAGCGCGCGGCGGCCGAGGCCGCGTCGAAGGAGGCGCGCCGCGCGCTGACGTTCGCGCGGTACGGGCTCACGCCCCGCCCCGACGACCCGGCGAAGCCGCTGCAGTACGTCGTGGACGAACGCGGCCGCTGGTCGCTCAACTGCTTCTCGTGCCACGGCGGGCAGGTCGAGGACCGCGTGCTGCCCGGGCTGCCCAACGCGCACTTCGCGTTCCAGGACCTCGTGGACGACGTCGCGCGCCTCGCCGCGCAGCGGGGCGACACCCCCACCGCGATGGCGACGTCGTTGTGGCGGCGCATCCCGCTCGGCACGAGCCACGGCACGACGAACGCCGTCGTGTTCAGCATGGCGCTCGGGGCGTTCCGCGACGCCGACCTGAAGCTCGTGCTCCCGAAGGCCGCGCCGAAGTTCGTCCACCACGACCTCGACGCGCCGCCGTGGTGGAACGTGCGGAAGCGGCCGCGGCTGTACGTCGACGGCGTCACGAAGAAGAGCCACCGCGCGCTGATGCAGTTCCTGATGGTCCCCATGAACGGGCCGGAGCGCTTCCGCGCGTGGGACGACGAGTTCAAGGACGTGCTCGCGTACCTCGAGTCCGTGCCCGTGCCGCGCTGGCCCGGCGCGGTGGACGCGACGCTCGCCGCGGCCGGCCGCGTCGCGTTCGAGCGCACCTGCGCCCCGTGCCACGGCACGTACGGCGCGACGCCGACCTACCCGGCGGTCGTCGTGCCCGTCGACGAGCTCGGGACGGACCGCGTCCGCCACGACGCGATCCCGCGGAGCGAGCGCGAGCGGTACGCGCGCAGCTGGTTCGTGGACGGCCGCGCCGACGACGTCGACCTCGACCCGAAGGGCTACGTCGCGCCCCCGCTCGACGGCGTCTGGGCGAGCGCGCCCTACTTCCACAACGGCGCGGTGCCGACGCTGTGGCACGTCCTGCACCCCGAGGCGAGGCCCGCGGCCTGGCGGCGCAAGGGCCCGTCGGCCTACGACCGCGCGCGCGTCGGCCTCGACGTCGAGGCCGCGGCCGCGGTCCCGACGGAGCACGCGGACCCGTGGTCGCGCCGGCGGTGGTTCGACACGACGGCCGCCGGCAAGTCCGCCGCCGGCCACCTCTATCCCGCGACGCTCACGGACGACGAGCGCCGCGCGGTGCTCGAGTACCTGAAGACGCTCTGACGGTCGCGGCCGGCCGCCCGGATCGCGGACCGAAGCGGGACGAAAGCCCCGCGCCCCGCGCGGGACGACTCGACCTCGTCCCTCTTCGACCGCGCGGAGAAACACGGCAGACTCACGGTCCCCGGCGCGGCCCGCGCGCGTCCGCCCCCCTCGGTGCCCATGCTCGACCTCCCCGCGTCGCCCTCCGTCCTCCCCGCCGCGCCCGGCGTCGCGCGCCCGCGACGCGGAGCGGGCCTCGCGTGCCTCGCGCTGGCGTCCGCCATCCTGTGCGGCTGCGGCGAGTCCGCCCCCGCGCCGCGGAAGGCGCCGGCGCCGACCGTGGCGGGCGTGCGCTTCGAGGAGCGGGCGGAGGCGTCCGGCCTCGCGTTCCGCATGGCGTTCCTGCCCGGCGAGCAGGGCGAGCACTTCAAGATCAACTTCTACGACCACGGCTGCGGCGTCGCGGTCGCCGACCTCGAGGGCGACGGCGACGACGACGTCTACTTCTGCAACCAGCTGGGCCCCAACGCGCTCTTCGTGAACGACGGCGCCGGGCGCTTCACCGACGTCACCGCGCGCGCCGGCGTCGCGCTCGACGACCGGATCTCGGTCGCGGCCGCGTTCGCCGACTACGACGGCGACGGCGACCAGGACCTGTACGTCACGACGACGCGCGCGGGCAACGTGCTGTTCCGCAACAAGGGCGACGGCACGTTCGAGGACGTGACGCGCGCGGCGGGCCTCGAGCTCGTCGCGCACTCCGAGCAGCCCGTGTTCTTCGACGCCGACGGCGACGGCGACCTCGACCTGCTGGTGACGAACACCGCGGCCTGGACGACGGAGGGCTTCGAGCCCGCGGGGCGCTACTGGCGCGGCAACTCGACGCTCGTCGAGTTGGTGGAGAGCCCGCCGGAGCACGACCGCTTCTACCTGAACCGCGGCGACGGCACGTTCGAGGACGCGACGGAGACGGCGGGCCTGCAGGGGGTCGGCTGGAGCGGCGACGTGGCGGTGTTCGACGCCGACGAGGACGGCGACAGCGACGTGTTCGTGTGCAACATGTTCGGCCGCAGCACGCTGTACGTGAACGACGGCACCGGCGTGTTCCGCGACGGCACCGCGGAGCGGCTGGTGCGCACGCCGTGGGGCGCGGTCGGCGCGAAGGCGTTCGACTACTCGGGCGACGGGCGCCTCGACCTGTTCGTCGTGGACATGCACTCCGACATGTGGATGGACTTCGGCGCGGACATCGCGCAGTTCCCCGAGGAGCGCAAGTACGGCACGAGCTACGGGCCCAGCGGGATCTCGCCGCAGCTCGGGCCCCTCGGCAAGCTCCGGTTCGACGTGTCGGGCGTGCTGTTCGGGAACGCGCTCTACCGCGCCGAGGGCGGCGGGAAGTTCACCGAGCTCTCCGACGTCGCGGGCGTCGAGACGATGTGGCCCTGGGGCATCGCGGCCGCCGACTTCGACGCCGACGGCCACCAGGACGCGTACGTGCCCACGGGCATGGGCTACCCGTTCGTCTACTGGCGGTCGCCGCTGCTCATGAACCGCGGGAACGGCGCGTTCGTCGACGCCGCCGCCGCGGCGGGGCTCGACCCGTTCCCGGGCGGGCGCCACCAGGCCCAGCCCATCGGCGGGAAGCCCGCGGCCCGCAGCGCGCGGTCCGCCGCGGTCGGCGACTTCGACGCCGACGGGCGCCCCGACCTCGTGGTCAACCTGTTCAACGACCGCTGCATGTTGTTCATGAACCGGTCGCCCGCGCGCGGCTGGGTGGGCGTCCGACTCGCCGGCGCGGGCCGCAACCGCGACGCCATCGGCGCCGTCGTGCGCGTGAAGGCCGGCGGGCGGACGTACGTCCGGCAGGTGGACGCCGCCGGCGGCTACCTCGCGCAGTCGTCGCGGACGCTCCACTTCGGCCTCGGCGACGCGACCCGGATCGACGAGGTGACCGTGCGCTGGCCCGACGGGAAGGTCGAGACGCGCACGGACCTCGCGCCCGGGCGCGTCCACGCGCTGCGCCATCCGTCGGCGCCCGCGGCCGCGCCGAAGTGAGCGCCGTCGGGGCGGTCGCGCGGGTCCCCGGC
>JAEUHO010000521.1 GCA_016795345.1 Planctomycetia bacterium
GGCGCCCCGTCGCGCCCGTCGTCGCCGCCGCCGACGTCGGGCGGTGGTTCGCGCCCGCGTGGCCGAGCCCGTGGATGATCCTCACCCTCGTCGCGACCCCCGAGGCGGCGGCGGGCCCGCTGCGCGGCGCGGTCCACGTGGACGGCACGGCGCGCGTGCAGACCGTGGGCCCGTCCGACGACCCCTTCCTCGCGGCCGTGCTCGCGCGCCTCGCGCCGCGCGGCCACGCGGCGGTCCTCAACACGAGCCTCAACCGCCGCGGCGAGCCCATCGTCGACACGGCCCGCGAGGCGCTCGACGCCGCGCGCGCGATGCGCCTCGACGCGCTGGTGCTCGACGACCGCCTCCTCGACCTCGTCCCCCTCCCGGGACCGCGTCCCCCGCGCGGGGACGCGAGGCCCGGCGGCCCGCGGGCCCCGCGCGACGACGTCAGCGCGCCGCGATCGCGCGCGGGAGCCGGGCGAGGATCGTCTGGTAGGCCTCGCAGGGCGACCAGCACCCCGGGCAACGGTCGGCGGCGACGTCGGCGCGCGCGGCCTCGGCCTCCGGCGTCGCGAGCAAGACGGGCAGCGGCGTCGCGTAGGCGTCGCCCAGCGGCCGGTCGAACACCGTGCACGGGCGCACCGCGCCGTCGGCGCCGACGAAGACGCTGGTGAAGAGGCTGGCGCACGGCAGCGGGCTGCGGCCGGTCCGCACGTGCCGCGGGACGAGCGCGAGGTACGTGGCCTCGAGCCAGTCCGTCGGCGAGTGCCAGCGCGCGCGGCGGCGGGCGAGCACCTTGCGGACCGCGGCGTGGGGCCGCGCGGGCTTGCGCACGCCCGCCGCGAGGTTGTCGTAGTAGTGGCCGCTCGTCGTCGCGACGTTGACGTGCACCTCGCGCGGGGAGAAACCCGGCAGGCGGGCCGCGAGGGCGTCGAGCGTCGCGTCCACGGCGTCGGCGTTGTGGGCCGAGAGCGTCAGGCCGAGGAACGCCGCGACGCCGCGCCGGCGCCGCAGCGCGCCGTACGTCGCGATCATGCGGTCGAACGCGCCGGCGCGCCCGCGGAGCCGGTCGTGGAGCGCCGGCGGGCCCTCCACGCTCACGGTCACGAAGAACCGCGGGATCCCGAGGCGCGCGATCCGCTCGACGGCGGGCACGATCCGCTCCGTGCGCTGGCCCGTCGTGGGGAAGTCGAGCACGGCGAGCCGCGGCTGCGCCTCGAGCGCCGCCTCGGCCACGGCCTCGACGTCGTCGCGCAGGAACACCTCGCCACCCGTGAGGTTGAGCCACCGGATCGTGGGCGCGCCCCGCAGGAACCGCGCGACGTCGGCGGGCGTGGGCTCGCGCCCCTTCGGCTTCTTCCAGATCCAGCAGATCTCGCAGCGGCAGTCGCAGCGCTCCGTCAGCACCACGGTGGCCTTGAACGGCGCCGGCCGGCCCAGGTTGGCCCGCACGACGGCCGCGAGCAGCCCGCCGTAGGCGCGGGCGTGGCGCAGGAGGCGGTTCACCGTCCGGCCCGCCGGGCCCGGACCGCGGCCAGCGCGGACGCGACGCGCCGGTCGCGCGGCGACGCCGCGAGCAGCGTCGCGAGGTCGGACTCGAGGAGCTCGAGCGCGCGGCGCGCGTCGGCGGCCGGGAGCCCGTCGATGCGCAGCAGGAGGCCCGCGATCCGCTGCCGCCGCAGCGCGTGGTCGTCGGGGCGCTCGCGCAGCAGGGCGTCGAGCCGGGGCAGCAGCGCGTCCCACGCGACGACGTCGGAGAGGTTGGGGTCGATCCCGACCGCGGCGAGCACCGTCGCGCGCGCGCGGCGGCGCTCGAGGTCGCGCGCGGGCGGGACGCCCTCGCGCGCGGGCTCGCGCCCGAGGACCATGCCCGCGACGAGCGGCGGCACGCGCCGCTGGCCGTACGCGACGGCGCCGCCGAGGCGGCGGTCGGTCTCGGCGAGCAGCTCGTTCACGCGCAGCGCCTCGACGACGTCGCCGAGGTCGAGGGCCGCGCCGCGCCACGCCTCGAGCGTCGCGCGGCGCAGGGCCTCGTCGCCGCGGGCGCGGGTGAGGCCGCGGCGGTCCCACGCCTCGAGGGCCGCGCGCGCCTCGGCGATCGTCAGCTTGAGCACCGCGGGCGGGATCCGCACGTCCTCCGTGCGGTCGAGGCTCTCCGACGGGTCCACGGCGGCGCGCAGCTCGTCGTAGAGGCGGCGCAGGGCCGCGACGTTCTGGGCGCGGACCTTCCCGTCGTAGGGCTGGAACTCCTGGTAGGTGCGCAGCGCCCGCTGGCCGCGGTCGAGGTGGTCGCGGATCCGCCGGAGCCGGTCGGCCTCGCTCTCGCCGTCGCGGGCCGCGCGTTCGACCGCCCCTTCGCGCAGGCGCTCGAACCCGAGGCCCTCGTGGGCGCGCGGGTTCATGGGGTCGTCGCGGAGGACCGCGGTCCAGAGGGTCTCCTCGTCGGCCCAGGCCTGGCTGCGGCGGTGCGTGGCCACCCCGAGGCCCGCCACGACGGCGACGGCGACCGCGACGGCCGCGAGCCGCGCCCGCGGGCGCGCGGCCACGACGGTCGCGGCGGCCGCCACGAGGCCCGCGGCGAGGCCCGGCAGCGCGGGGTAGAGGAACCGCAGCGCCGCGAACGCCTTGAGCGGCACCAGCACGCCC
>JAEUHO010000565.1 GCA_016795345.1 Planctomycetia bacterium
TCCGCGTCGCGCGCGAGGGCGACGTCCGCGTGATGCTGCCCATGGTCTCGTCGCCCGAGGACGTGCGCCACGCGCGCGCGCTGCTGGCGGAGGCGGCCAACGGGCTGGCGCGGCAGGGCATCCCGTTCGAGCCGGTGGCGCGGCTGCGGGTGGGGGCCATGATCGAGATCCCCGCCGCCGCGGTGTCGGCCGAGCTCCTGGCCCGCGAGGTGGACTTCTTCTCCATCGGGACCAACGACCTCATCCAGTACACGCTGGCGGTGGACCGCACGAACGAGCAGGTCGCGCCGCTCTTCCGCCCCTCGCACCCCGCCATCCTGCGGCTGATCGACGAGACCGTCCGCGCGGCGCGGGCCCGCGGGATCCCCGTGACGATGTGCGGCGAGATGGGGGGCGAGGCCGCCTACAGCGTGCTCCTCCTCGGGCTCGGGTTGCGCGAGGTGAGCCTCACGCCCGCCGTGATCCCGCGGGTGCGAAGGCTGGTCCGCGGGCTCACGCTCGAGCGCGCGCGCGGCATCGCCGCGCGGTCCCTGAAGCTCGCCACCGCCGACGACGTCGACGCCTATCTCCACCGCGCGCTCGCCGCAGAGGTGGCGGCCGCCCGGGCCATGAACACCCCGGCGTGACGGGGGCGTCGCGGCCCGGCGCGGGCGCGCGGGCCTCGCGGTCCCGGGGGTCGGCGACCGACGCCGGTGGGCCGTGGAGGGGCGCCGGGGGGTGCGGCCGGCGGCGCCTAGGCACCTAGGCACCGAGGCACCTAGGCACCCGAGGCGTTCGGCCCGAGGGGGCCTCCAGCCGATACGGGGAGCGAATCGGGCGAGCCCCGCCGACGGCGGCGGGCGCGGAGGCAAAGGGGGACCGGGGGGGCGCTCGGTGTCCCCCCCGGCGGGATGGCCCCGGGGGTGCGACGCGAGGTCGCGATTCCTCCCCAGGCGTGCCGCCCGCGCACCGGGACACGTCCACCGGGTTGGACGCGGGCGCGGTTGCCCCTCAAGTGGCGCCCCGGGCCGGGTCGAAAGGGGTCCGCGACCGCACGCCCGCACCGGGCGCCGCGGCGCGCGTGGACCTTCGACCATGTTCAAGCGACGGATCCGGAGCCTGATCGGCCTCGACGTCGGCACCAAGGCCGTGAAGGCCGTGGAGCTGACGTGGAACGGCGGGCTCGTCCTCACGGGGTTCGGCTACGCCGAGCTCCCCTCCCCCGACGCGGTGCGCGAGACGGTCGCGCGCGTGTTCGAGGAGAACGAGTTCCACACGCGGCGCGTGGTGACCTCGGTCAGCGGCAAGTCGGTCATCGTCCGCTACCTGACGATGTTCAAGATGAGCCCGGACGACCTGCGGAACGCGATCCGCTACGAGGCCGACAAGTACATCCCGTTCGACGTGGACGAGGTCCTCCTCGACTGCCAGCCCTTCGAGGCGCCGGGCATGAACGAGGCGGGCCCGAACGAGATGCGGGTGCTCCTCGTGGCGTGCAAGCGCGCGCTGGTGGACGAGCAGCTGCGCATCCTCGCCGGCGTCGGCCTGCAGCCCGAGATCGTCGACGTCGACGTGTTCGCGGTCGGCAACGCCTACGAGACGGCCGTCACGGGCATGGACGGCGACCGCGTCCGCGCGCTCGTGGACGTCGGCGCCGGCAAGACCAGCGTCAACGTGATCCGCGGCGGCGCGTCGCTCTTCACCCGCGAGATCCACTCGGGCGGCGACGCCTTCACCGCGGCGATCGCGAACCGCCTGGGGCTCAAGGACGGCGAGGCCGAGGCGCTCAAGCGCCGGCCGGGCGAGCAGGCCGACCGCGTGCGCGGCGCCGTGACGCCCGCCGTGGACGACCTGTCCACCGAGGTCCGCCTCTCGTTCGAGTACTTCGAGAACCAGTTCGACCGGGGCGTGGACGAGGTCCTCGTCTCCGGCGGCGGCGCCCGGCTCGTCGGCCTGACGGACGACCTGGCCCGCGTCCTCGACCGTCCGGTCGCCCCGTGGGACCCGACGGGGGACCTGCCCATCGCGGCCGACCGCGTGGACGTCGACGCCCTCCGCGAGCACGCGGGGGAGCTCGCCGTCGCCGTCGGCCTGGCGTCGCGCCTGCGGAGGGATGCCTGACATGATCCGCGTCAACCTGCTGCCCCCCGAGTACCGGGCCGCCGCCGGCACCCCCGTCGGTCGCTTCGTCGCGATCATCGCGGGCGTCGTCGCCGTGGTCGGCGCCGGCTGCTTCTACGCGTACACCCACTTCGTGCAGCTCCAGAAGGTGCGCGAGGTCCGGGCGCTGCGCGAGGAGGAGGCGGTCAACAAGGACCGCCAGAAGGAGCGCTCCCTCGCGCTCCAGCGCGAGATCGACGAGTACCAGCAGCGGCGCCGGGCGATCCAGACGATCAACCGCAACCGCGTGCTCTGGTCGCGCAAGCTCGACCAGTTCTTCGACATCGTGGCGAACCGCGAGGCCCCGTACAACGCGTGGCTCGAGGAGCTCGAGATCCCGACCCAGATGGCGACCAACCGCCGCCCGGGCCAGCTCGGGACCCCGCAGGACGGCGGCGAGTTCCGGTTCGCGGGCTTCCTCGCCATGCAGACGCGCAACGAGGCCCTCGCGCAGAACAGCGCGTTCTACAAGGCCATGACCGGGGACCCGGACGGCACCGGGCGGTCGAGCGAGTTCTTCACGGACTTCGTCTCGATCAGCAACCCGAACATCGAGATCGTGACGTCGGGGTCGAGCAAGGTGCTCTCGCCGCCGGTCACCGGCGCCTTCAAGTGCGAGCTCCGCCTCCGCCCGCCGACCGTCGACGCCAAGAAGCCCGCCACCTCCGCCGCGCCCGCGGCGGGGGCGGCCAAGTGAGACCGGGGAGGTCACCGTGGCCAAGCTGAACGAACGCCAGAGGCTCTGGCTGACCATCGGAGCCTCCGTGCTCCTGACGGGCGGCATCGGCGCGCTCGTGTACATGGACCGCAAGGAGATCGAGGAGATCCAGGCGGACGTCGAGGCCCTCGACGCGCGGATCGCCTCGGCCGACGTCGAGATCCGGCGGACCAAGGACCGCGAGGACGAGGTCATCGTCTTCCGCGCGGTCCGCGACCGCGAGCTCGAGATCCTGCCGCGCCACCAGGAGATCGCGGACTTCCACGCGAACCTGACGACGTTCCTGACGCAGGCCGGCGCGCGGTTCACCAAGCTGCCGGACAACGCGCCGAAGGAGAGCGAGCTCGCCCGCGGCGTGTTCGTGACGCCGAACACCCTCGAGTTCGAGGCCGACGCGGCCTCGCTCCTGCGGCTCGTCAACATGATCGAGATCGACCCGCGCCTGGTGGCCGTCAAGGGCCTCAAGGTGAAGGCCGGCTCGCGCTCGAAGGACAGCGACGAGGCCCCCGTCCACAAGGGCGTGCTGTCGGTCGAGACGTACTACTACAACCCGCCCGCCAACGCCGCCGCCGCCGTGTCGATCTCGAACGAGGCCGAGCGGCGCGAGGAGGGACCCCTCGCCCAGCGCATCACGGCCTTCCAGCCGGAGAAGCGCGACTCGTACACCCTCCGCCCCGCCACGTCGCGCCGCGACCCGTTCGTCGACGTCCGCCGCGAGGTGATCGAGGAGGACCCCGAGGTCGTCAAGGCCCGCTTCAAGAAGGAGGAGGACGTCGTCCTCGACCTCGAGAAGCGCCTCGACGAGGTGCGCGAGAAGGTGGAGCAGGAGAAGGCCTTCGTCCTCGACCACCGGATCTTCGAGGCCGACCGGATCTCCCGCGAGATCGACGGCTTCGTCAACGAGCTGCGCGTCCGCCTCGCGTCCACCTCGCAGATGAAGAACGTGACGTTCCCCGACCTCCTGACCCGCGCCGACAAGGTCCGCACTGTGATGGAGACCCTCGCCGCGGGCCGCAAGGACCTGCCGCGCGAGCTGCGGGTGACGGCGTCGGTCGCGAAGGACACCCTCGAGCAGATCGACCTGGCCTTCCGCAAGGGCGACTACGCCGAGGTGAACTCGCTGTCGGTCGCCTGGGAGTCGTTCGTCCGCGGCAAGGAGATCGAGCCCGCCGCGACGCCGATCCTCGAGGAGATCAAGGGGTACCGCCGCCGGGCCCGGATCCTCTCCGAGTTCCACGCCAAGACGCTCCACGTCACGGCGGTGATGGTCAACCCCGAGCCCACGACGTCGGCCGCGCTCGTCAGCGGCAAGGTCTTCCGCCACGGCGACCTGGTGGACGGCAAGGACATCCGCATCGTCGGGATCCGCCGCGAGGGCGTCGAGTTCGAGTACTTCGGCGAGCGGGTCTTCGTGCCCCGCCTGGACGCCACGGCGGGCGACGCCGCCGGCGGCGCCGCGAAGAAGATCGACGCCTCGGCGACGGTCGCGCCGAAGTAGCGGTCCCGAGGACCCACCCGACGGGCCGGGACGCGCGAGCGTCCCGGCCCGTCTCCGTTGGGGGCCAGCCGTCGGCGGGGACGCGCCCGGGCTCGTGGAGGGGGCCGTCCCGCGCGGGGGGACGCGAGGCCCGGTGGCCCGCGCCAGGCGGGCTCGCGGGCACGCGCCCGCGCGGCGGGCCCGGGGGGCATCGGCTCGGGCGTCCTGGGCCGTCGGGCCCGGGCGGCGGGGGCTTGAGTTCCGGCCCGTTTCGGCCGATGGGGGAGGTCGCGGCCGGGGGGCCGCGGCGTTGTCGGTGCGGGGGCGGGCGAGAGCGGTGCTTGATTTCCGCTCCCGGCCGACCGACAACAACCAGAGAGGTTGGCGCCGATCCCCCCGGGGGAGAGGCGTGGCAGGAGGCCCTTTCCCCATGATGCACAGGTCCCTCGCGCGCCGGATCCCCCGGTGGGCCGCGTTCTTCGCCCTCGCCCTGGTCGCCTTCGGCGGCCGGGCCTTCGCCGCGAACGAGGCGTCGAGCCTCCGCGAGTTCGACATCGGCGACGGCAAGGTGACGTTCGACGTCGCCGACGCGACGTTCGAGCAGGTCGTCGCCCAGAAGATCCAGCCGAAGACCCGCGTGAACCTGATCGTGGCGCCGCAGGCGAAGACCGAGAAGGTCACCCTGCGCGTCCTCGACCTCTACTGGGCCGACGCCCTGCAGGCGATGGCCGAGCAGATCAGCGGCGTGCTCGTCCGCAAGTCGCTCAACCTGCTGCGCGTCGAGAAGCCGCCGCTGGTGACGATCGACGCCACGGACGAGGACATCAACCAGGTGATCAAGCTGATCGCGGCCGGCGCCAGCGGCGGCGAGTCGATCAACATCGCGATCTCGCCCGAGGTGAAGGGCCGGATCTCGGTCAACTTCAACAAGGTCCCGTGGCGCGCGGCGCTCAAGGACGTGGTGGAGACGGCCGGCAAGTACACCCTGGTCGAGAGCGACTACGGCGTGCTCCGCGTCGTCCCGACGACGTCCCTCGAGCTCGGCAGCGACAAGTACCAGTTCCGCTACCTGCGCCCGCCGCCCCCGTACAAGGGCGTGATCAAGACGGGCGCCAGCGGCGGCTCGACGAGCAGCTCGTCGAGCAGCACCGGCGGCGGCTCGGGCGGCTCGGCCTCGGTCGGCGCGGACATCGTCGAGTCCGACGTGTTCGTCCCGAGCGACGACCCGTCGAAGGCCGCGCAGAACTTCCCGATCGTGGCGGCCCTGCAGTCGGTCGTGGCCCCGGAGAACGGCACGGTCCACTACATCCCGGGCGTCAACGCGATCCTGATCACGGGCACCGACCCGAAGCGCCAGGCCGTCCTGAACCTCTGCCGCGAGCTCGACGTCGAGCCGCCCCAGGTGTTCATCGACATGAACTTCATCTCGACGTCCAACCAGGACGCCCTCGACTTCGGCCTCTCGACCGACTCGGGCTTCCAGATGGGCTTCACCGGCGCCGGCATCAACCACCGCCTGCCCTTCGCGGCCGGCGGCGCGACGTCGGGCTGGAGCGAGTTCATCTCGGGCACGGCGTTCCCGCCGCCCTCGGCCTCGACGTTCTCCTACGGCACCCTCTCGTTCGGCCAGACGAACATCCTCTTCAAGATGCTGAAGCAGGACGGGTGCAGCAAGGTCGTCCAGGCGCCGAAGATCCTCGCGCTCGACAACCAGGAGGCGACGATCTTCGTCGGCGAGTCGATCCGGTACGCCCGCAGCGACGCGGCGAGCAACCAGAACGGCGGCCTCACGTTCTCCGTCGAGGAGGACGACAACAGCCCGGTCAACGTCGGCTTCCAGCTGCTCGTGATCCCGCACGTGATCCCGGGCGAGAACAAGATCATGCTGCTGGTCATCCCGCAGCAGCGCGCGCTGAACGGCACCACGAGCCCGATCCCGGGCTTCGACCGGTTCACCGTGTCGGGCCAGACGATCGACCTGCCCCGCGTGCAGTCGAGCACGCTCGTGTCGCACATGCTCCTGCGCGACAAGGAGACGGCGGTCATCGGCGGCCTCCTCGAGGACCGCGACACCAACTCCCGCGACAAGCTCCCGATCCTCGGCGACCTGCCGATCCTCGGCGCGCTGTTCCAGGGCCAGTCGCGCTCGAAGGTGCGCCAGAACCTGATCATCACGATCACCCCGCGCATCCTCCGCGGCTCCGACGCGGCGAACCTGACGATCGACGACGAGCTCGCCGGTCGGACGGAGCGCAACGCGGCGGAGTTCGAGAAGCTCGGCACGCCCGGCGCGCCGACCCCGCCCCCGACGCCCGCCTGCGCCGCGCCCGCGACGCCGGCGCCGGTGCCGATGGGCCGCTGACCCGCGCGGGCCGGCGCCCCGCCGACCCCGTCGATCGTCCCGACACGCCCTCCGCAAGGGGGGCGTGTCGTCGTTTCGGGGGGCTCGACGCCACGGACCGCCGCGGGGGGACGCGAGGCCCGGCGGCCCGCGCGGCTCGGCGGCGGGCGGGCCTCGCGGTCCCGCGGGTCGCCGGCGGCGGCGTGCTGCCGCTCCGGACGGGTCGCCGCTCCGGACGGGTCGCCCGTCCGGAGGGGGCAAGCCGAGCGCACGGCCGCGGCGAGTCCGTGATAGGCTCCGCGGCTCGCATGGAGACGGTCCTCCTCATCAACACCGACGAGCCGGAAGAGATCCGGGTCGCCCTCGTCGAGGACGGCCGGCTCGAAGAGGTCTACGTCGAGGCCGAGACCGACCCCACGGGCAAGGGGAACGTCTACGTCGGCCGGGTCCAGAACGTCGAGAAGGGCATCGGCGCGGCCTTCGTGGACCTCGGCGGCGGCGTCACCGGGTTCCTCCACGTCTCCGACATCTCCGCGGACGCGACCCCCGAGGCGACGGAGCCGGCGGGCGGCGGGCCGCGGAAGATCACGGACCTCGTCAAGCCGGGCGACCCGATCCTGGTGCAGATCTCCCGCGGCCCCGTGGGGCACAAGGGCCCGACGCTCACGACGCGGATCTCGCTCCCGGGCCGGTACGTCGTCCTGCTGACGAACTCGACCCGGTCCGGCGTGTCGCGGCGGATCGAGAGCGGCGAGGGCCGCGACCGGATGCGGTCCCTCCTCGACGGGCTGAACCTGCCCGCGGGGATGGCCGTGATCCTGCGGACGGCGTCGAACGGCCGGTCCACGGGCGAGGTCCAGGCCGACCTCGTGGAGCAGTTCCGCCTCTGGGAGAACCTGAAGGGGCGCCTGCTCGAGGGCGGCGGCCCGCGCCTGGTCCACGAGGAGAGCGACCTCGTGTCGCGCGCGGTGCGCGACTTCCTCCCGCCGGACGCGACCCGCGTCGTGTGCGACGACGCCCACGTGGCGGCGCGGATCCGCGAGTACCTCGAGCGCACGCGGCCCACGACCCCCGTCGTGCCCGCGGCGGCGCCCCAGGTCGAGCAGGTCGTCGCCGAGGTGGACGACCGCGACGTCGGTGGCGCGGACGGGCCGGGTGCGGGCGACCGCACGGCGACGGGGGATGCGCCGGGCGCGGACGAGGCCGACGGGTCGGCGATCGACGGGGCGCCGGGTGCGCCCGCCGTGGTGGGGGGGCCGGACGCCGTGGCCGCGGCCGAACCCGCCATGGAGGGCGGTCCCGCGGAGCCGTTCGCCGCGCTCGACGAGCCCGCCGCGCCGCCGCAGTCCCCCGAGTTGGCGTCGCCCGAGCCTCCGCCGCTGCCGCCGCTCCCGGCCGTCGAGGTCCACCCGGGCCCGACGCCGATCTTCCACGCGTTCGGCGTGGAGGCGCAGATGGAGGACGCGTTCCGCCGGACGATCCGCCTGCCCTCCGGGGGCTCGATCGTGATCGACCCGACGGAGGCGCTGGTCGCGATCGACGTCAACTCCGGCCGGATGACGGAGGAGGAGGACCTCGAGACGACCGCGCTGAAGACCAACCTCGAGGCCGTGCCCGAGGTGGCGCGCCAGCTGCGGCTGCGCGACCTCGGCGGCGTGATCGTGGTGGACTTCATCGACCTGCGCGAGCGCGCCCACACGCACCAGGTCGAGCGCGCCATGCGCGACGCCCTGCGGCGCGACCGCGCCCGCATCCGCCTGTCGCGGATCGGGCCGTTCGGCTGCCTCGAGCTGACGCGCCAGCGGATCCGGCCCGCGTTGTTCTCGGTGACCCACGTCGCGTGCCCGACCTGCGGCGGGGCGGGGCGGCGGCGCCACCCCCTCGGGCTCGCGTTGCGCGTGCTCCGCGAGATGCGCGCCCGCGCGGCGCGTTCGCGCGGCCACGGCGGCATGGAGGTCCGGATCCCGCCGCCCGTCGCCGAGCTGCTCCGCAAGAAGCGCGGCGACGCGCTGTCGGCGCTCGAGACCTGGCTCACCGGGCCCTTCAAGCTCGTCCCCGACCCGTCCATCCCGTACGGCGGCTGGGCGATCAAGGGGCTGCCGCCCCGGGGGAATGCCCCCCGGTCCGACGGGGGCGCCCGGGCCGCCGGGGGCGGTCCCGCGGTGAC
>JAEUHO010000567.1 GCA_016795345.1 Planctomycetia bacterium
ACCGGGCTCGGCGGCCCGCTCGCCTGGATCCGCCTCCACCACGTCCGCGACCACTGGCAGAACCGCGCCGACACGCCCCCCAACTTCGCCTACCGCCACGGCCCCTTCAGCCACTTCCTCTGGAACCTCCACCTCGAGTTCGTCCCCCGCGACCCGCGCGACTTCGCGACCCGCTACGGCGTCCCCGCCGCGCTCGCGGACGACCCGTGGCTCCGCGCGCTCGAGGCGACGTGGCGCCTCCAGGTGCTCGCCGCGTTCGCCCTCGCGTGGCTCGTCGGCGGCCTCGCGTTCGCGTCGTCGGTCGTCGCCGGCCGCGTCACGGTCACGACGGTCTTCCACTGGTTCGTCGGCTACGCGGGCCACGCGTACGGCCGCGCGCCCTTTTCCATCGACGGCGCGACCGAGGAGGGCCGCGACCACCGCCTCCTCGGCGCGCTCTCGTTCGGCGAGGGCTTCCACAACACGCACCACGCCTTCCCGCGGTGCGCGCGCATGGGCCACGGCCCCCTCGACCTCGACCTCGGCGCCTGCCTCGTCGACGTCCTCGCGCGCCTCGGCCTCGTCACCGACGTCATCCGCCGCGACGACCCGCGCGCGCGGAAGCCGGGCGCGCGCCTCCGCCCCACGGCCCCGCCCCCCGCCCGGGCGTGGTCGGGGTCCCGCCGACGCGAGGCCCGCCGCACGTTGGTCCGCCTCCTGCGGCAGGCCCACGCGGGCGAGGGCGGCGCCGCGCGGGCCTACGTCGGCCACCGGGCCTCGCTGTCCCCCGGGGTGACCCGGGCCGCGATCCACCGCCTCCTCTTCGACGAGGTCCGCCACCGAAAGGAGCTCCGTCGGATGCTCGCGGCGCTCGGCGCGCGCCCCGACCCCCACCTCGAGCGCACCCTCGGCGCCGTCGGCCGGCTGGTGGGCGTCTCCTGCCGAGTCCTCGGCCGATGGCTCCCCCTCGTCGGAGCCGCCCGCGTCGAGCGGCGCAACGTCCGGGAGTACGTCGAGGCGGCGGCCGCCGCGGCGCGGGCGGGCCGGCCGTTCACGGCGGCGCGCCTGCGGCAGCTCGGCGACGTCGAGGCCGAGCACGCGGCCACCCTCGAGGCCCTCGCGGCCGACTCCGCCGCCGACCGGGCCGGGTCCCCGCCGTGGGGCCCCGTGCCTCTGGTAGCGTCTCCGCGATGGGCCTCCGCGTCGGCAACTACGAGCTCGAGGAAGAGCTGCTCACCGCGGGTCCGAGCACCTTCTACCGCGCGCGCAACGTGATCCTCGGCAGCCCGGTCAGCGTGCGCCGGCTGACCATCGACCCCGCGCGCGCCGACGACGTCCGCGCGACGTTCTTCCGCGAGATGCGGCACGCGGCGGCCCTCCAGCACCCGACGTGCTGGCGGCCCATCGACGTCCTCGACGCCGACGGCTACCTGTGGTCCGTCCAGGACGCGCGGCGCGGGACCATGTCGGAGGACCGGGTCCGCGAGCTCGGCCCGATGACCCTCGCCGACGCGGCGCGGTACGGCGGAGAGCTGGCCGACGCGCTCTCCTACCTCCACGCCCGCGGCTTCGTCCACGGCCGCGTCTCGCCCCGCTGGACCCTCGTGGACGAGCAGGGCGCGCAGCTCATCTCGTTCACGAAGTCGGCCGACCTCGCCGCCGGCATCTGGCCCCTGCGCGACGCGGTCAACGGCCTGACGGCGTTCTCGTCGCCGGAGGAGCTCGCCGGCGGCCGCACGACGAGCGCCGGCGACCTCTACGCCCTGGCCGGGACCCTCGTCTTCTGGCTGACGGGCGCGTACCCGCGCGGCGGGGCGACGCCGCAGGACGCGTTCGCCCGCGCCAAGGCCGGCGCCCCGCTCGTGGACTTCCGCGCGCTCCGCCCCGACCTCCCGCCGGTGCTCGCGACGGCGATCGACCACGCCCTGGCGGCCGACCCGGAGCAGCGGCACGGCAGCGTCGCGTCCCTCGGGCAGCTCCTCGTCGAGACCTACCGGCGCCTCGCCGCCGAGGTGCCGAGCGGGTTCGAGACCGGCGTCTTCCTGCGGCCGACCGGCGGCATGGAGCCCGTGCAGATCCTCGGCCGGCACGGCTCCGGCGCGTTCGGCGTCGTCTTCCGCGCCAAGGCCCGCGACCACGACACGGTCTACGCGGTGAAGGCGCTGAAGCCCGAGCACCGCCACGACACCGACGCCCGCGAGCGGTTCCTGCGCGAGGCGCAGGCGCTCCAGGCCATCGACCACCCGAACGTCGTCCGCATCCGCGCGGTCGGCGAGGAGGGCGGGACGCCGTACGCCGTGATGGACTTCGTCGCCGGCCCCGACCTCGCGACGCTGCTGCTGCGCGAGGGCGCGATGTCGCCGTGCCGCGCCCTGCGCATCGCCGCGGGCGTCGCGCGCGGGCTCGAGGCGATCCACCTCGAGGGCATCGTCCACCGCGACCTCAAGCCCCACAACATCCTCGTCGCGCCGGACGACCGGCCCGTGATCGCCGACTTCGGCGTCGCGCGGTCCATGTCGGCGACGCGCATGACGATGACGGGGCGTTTCGTCGGCACGCCGGCCTACATGGCGCCCGAGCAGTTCGACGACGAGGCGCCGACCTTCACGGTGGACCTGTACGCGCTCGGCGCGATCCTGCACGAGATGCTCGCCGGCGCGGCCCCGTTCGCGGGCCGCGACGCCATCAGCACGATCCGCGCGATCCGCGAGCAGCCGCCGCCGCGCCTGCCCGACGACGTGCCCGAGACGGTGCGCGAGGTCGTGGACCGCCTCCTGCGGAAGGAGCCCGCGGAGCGCTACCCGACCGCGACGGCGGTGCGCGGCGTCATCGAGGCGCTGCAGTGCCGCCTCGAGGCCGAGCGCGTGCCCGAGGCGCCCCACCCGGCCCGAGCCGACGCGGAGTGACGCGAGGCCCGGCGCGCGATCAGGCGCCGCCGTGGCCCTGCAGCGAGGCGAGCAACGCGACCTGGCCCGTGTGCTGCGCGAAGTGCTCGAGCGCGTGATAGAGGATCCAGCCGCGCGTCACGTCCTTCCCGCGGAGCGACACGACGGCGTCGAGGTCGGCGTCGCGCCACGTCGCGAGGGCCTCGCGCGTGCACGTCCGCGTGCGCGCGAGGAGGTCGACGTAGCGCGCGGCGTCCCAACCGGCGAGCGTGGCGGGGTGCCCGCCGTCGGGCTTCGCGGGCATCCCGTCGTCGTCGATCCCGAGCCCCAGCCGCTCGCGGACGCGCGCCTCGATGACGGCGCGGTCGGCGATGCCGTGCGCGGCGATCGCGAGCCACCACACCTCGACGATGGCGTTGTGCGCGACGAGCATCCCGATCGAGTTCCGGCCCGGCGCGGGCTGCCACGCGAGGTCGAGGCCCGGTCGCGCGAGGATCGCCTCGAGCTGCCGGTGCTGGTCGCGGAGGCCCTCCGCGAAACGCGTGACGACGGGGTTCGCGGACGACGGGATCGCGTTCATCCCCGCAGGGTACGCGACCGCCCGCCGTCGCGCCCGGCGCCGGGCGTGGGCCCGCGCGCCGCGAACGCCGCCGCCGTCGCCTCGACGTCCTCGCGGTCGTCGAGCCGGGCCCGGAGGTCCTCGGGCACCGCGCGCAGCCCGAGCGCCGCGCCGGCCACCTGCCCGGCGATCGACGCGATCGTGTCGGTGTCGCCCCCGGCGGCCACCGCCGACGCGACGACCGCCTCGAACGGGTGGGCCGCGGCTCCGCGCGCCGCCAGCAGCGCGATCGGCACGCTGTCCACGACGTAGCCCGTCGAGCCGAACCGCGCCGCCGCCTCGGCCGGCGTGACGCGCCCGCACGCGTCCACCGCGCGCAGCCGGTCGCGGACCGCCGAGTCCGGCAGCGCCGCGGCGACGTGCGCGAGGAGATCGTCGAGCGACGCGCCCGCGGCCGCGCGCCGGACCGCGACCACGACGGCCCACGCGCCGGCGAACGCCTCGTCGTGCCGGTGGGTGATCGAGACGACGTCGTGGAGCAGGCGCCGGTCGCCGTCGTCGGAAGGGTCGAGCCCGAACGCGAGCGGCGCGACCCGCATCGCGGCGCCGTTGCCCGCCGCCCGCTCGCCGACCGCCCCCGACAGCGTCCACGGCGCGCCGGCGTCCAGCGAACGCAGGGCGGCGGCCGTGCTGGCGCCGAGCCCCCGCAGCCGCCCGGCGCGGAACCATCGGAGGAACGCGGCCGCGATCGCCTCCGGGTCGACCCGGCCGGCCGCGAGCACGGCCTCGCAGGTCGCGAGCGTCAGCTGCGTGTCGTCGCTCGCCACCAACCGACGCGGCGGCGCGACGGGCCCCCGAGCGCCGCGGCCCTCCGAGGCGCCGCCCCAGCCGTCGCCGATCGCGCCGCCGACGATGGCGCCGACGACCCGTTCGGCGTCCGTCGGGTGGTTCGGCTGGGGTCGCGGGTCCATGACGGCTAAGCCTCCGGCGGCGCGGCCATGCAACCACGCCCGCCCGCGGGCCGGACCCGTGGCGCGGCGATCCGCGCCACGCGCAGCCCGCACGGAGGCGGCGGGGCGGACGGTTCGAGGCCGCCGCGCCGTCGGGATCGGGGCGGGCCGGCGGCACCGCGGCAGGAGGTGGAGGGCCGAGGCTCCCCCCGGCCTCGGAACGGGTCCTCCCTTCCCCGGTGGCGTAGGGTTTCCGGTGCCCCCCGCCCCCGCGCGGGCCTCGCGTCCCGCTCCCCGGATCCCCCCATGCTCCGACGTGCCGTCGTGGTCGCCGCGCTCCTCGCCCTCGCCGCTCCCGCCGCCCGCGCCGAGGAGTCGCCGACCGGCACGAGCGCCATGGCGACGAGCGCGAAGGCGGTGCACGCGGGCTCGCGGTTCCCGGTCACCGCGACGCTCGATGCCGACGCGCGGGGCGACGAGATCGTCGTCATGGGGTTCGTGACCGACGGGACGCGGGCGACGGGCGGCGCGGCCGCCCTCGGGCGCGCGCGCGTGACGAAGCAGAAGGACGGGTCGCGCACGGCGACGGTGGAGGCGACCCTGCCGCGTGGCGCGCGCGGGACGACGCTGCGGTGGGTCGCGTTGTCGGAGGGCCGCGCCCGCGCCGCGTTCCTGCCGACGGTGCTCGAGGCGACGAACGCGCTCCGGTCGCTCCCGATCGTGCCGGCGCCGAACGTCGCGTTCTCGGGCCTCGAGGTCGTCGGGACGGCGAAGGTCGGGCAGCCGCTGGTCGTGCGGTGGACCGTCACGCAGACCGAGGCCGGGACCGCGGGGCCGCTCGAGCTGGCCGTGCGGTCGGCCCGGGGCGACGTCCGGAACTGGGACCGCGACGGCCGGCGGATGCCGATCGAGGTCGCGGCGGGCACGCCGACGACGGCCGAGCTGACGATGCCGTCGCCGACGGAGGCCGGGCCGCTCACGATCCACGGGTACATCGACTACGCGGGCGAGGTCTCGTCGCCGCGCGACGACGACGAGCGCCGCCTCGTCGTGGAGGTCGCGCCCGCGACGGCCACGCCCGCACCGACGCCCGACCCCGCGCCGACGCCCGCGCCCCCCCCGACGCCCACGCCGACGCCGCCGGCCCCGACGCCGCCCGCGGAACCCGCGGTCGCCGGCGCGCGGGTCGTGAGCATCGGCGTGACGCCGAACCCGGCCGCCGTGGGCAGCACGCTCGAGATCGCCGCGGAGGTGAGGAACGACGGCAAGGCGCCGACGGACCGCGTCGTCGGGCGCCTCGTGCTCGTGGACGCGAGCGGCGCGGAACGCGAGCTCGAAGGGCGCCTCACGCTGCGCACGCTCTCGCCGGGCCGCACGCGCACGCTGATGACCACCGTGACGCTGCCGCCGACGCTCGCGCCCGGCGTCTACCGCCTCGCGGTCCGCTTCGGCGCGACGGCGACGGTCGCCGACGCGACGACCTCCGAACCCCTGACCGTGACCGCGGCGCCGGCCCCCACACCGACGCCCACGCCGGTCCCGACCCCGACGCCCGCGCCGGAGCCGCCGGCGGTCGCCACCCGCGTCGCGGGCGTCACGCTCGGCGCCGCGCGCGTCGAGGTGGGCGCGACCGTCGATGTCACCGCGGAGTTCGAGAACGCGGGCCGCGTGCCCGACACCCGTTCGGTCGGCCGCGTCGTCCTCGTGGGCCCGGCCGGCGACGTCGAGCTGCCCGTCCTCCTGCCCGTGCGGTCGCTCGCCCCGCAGCGCTCGCGGCGCGTGCCGGCCGCCGTCACGATCCCCACGTCGCTCGCGCCGGGGCGGTATCGCGTCGAGGTGCGGCTCGGCGCCGCGGGCGCCGCACGCGGCCCGAACGACGGCGCCGCGGCCGCCGAGCTCGAGGTCGTCGCCGTGGCCGCGCCGCCGCCCGCGCCGGTGCCCGTGCCCGCGCCGGTGCCCGCGCCGACGCCGGATCCGACGCCGACGCCGCGCCCGCGACCGAACCCGTCGCCGATCCCGGTGCCGGTGCCGATCCCGGTGCCCGTCCCGACGCCGGCGCCGACGCCGGCCCCCGAGCCGGAGCCGGCGCCCGCGGATCTCGCGGTCACGGTCGTGGACGCCCCGCGCGCGCCCGTCGCGCCGGGCGAGGTCGTCCCCGTGGCGTACGAGGTGAAGAACGTCGGCGGCCGGGCCTCGCGTGCCACGACGGTCGCGCTCGTCCTGGTCACCTCCGCGGGGGAACGGCTCCTCGACGAGGAGCCGCTCGCGGCCCTCGCGCCCGGCGCGGGCCACCGCGGCCGGCTGCGCGCCGAGCTGCGCGGCGACGTGCCGACGGGCACCGTCGAGGTGCGCGTCCGGGTCGGCGGGCCGCGCGGCGACGCGCACCCCGGCAACGACGTCGCGCGCGCGACGATCGAGGTGCGCTCGCTCGCGCCGAACCTCGTCGTGAGCGGGTTGAGCGCCGCGCCCGTCGAGGCGTGGCCGGGCGTGACGCTGCGCGTGGTCGCGATCGTCAAGAACGTGGGCGCGGGCCCGGCCCCCGCGTCGCGGATCGGGTTCAGCGCGATGCGCGCGCGGAACAACGTCTCGGTGCCGCTCGGCGTCGCCGACGTGCCGCCGATCGCGCCGGGACGCGAGGCCCGCGTCGAGACGACGGCCACGGTGCCGGCGGGCATGGCGGCGACGCGCTGGGGCGTGCTCGGCAAGGCCGACGTCGGCGAGACGGTGCCGGAGAGCGACGAGAACGACAACATCGCGGTCTCCGCGGGCGCGCTGACGATCCTCGAGGGCCCGCCGGCGGCGGGGCCCGACGTGGACCTCGCGGTGCGGTCGATGTCGGTGGAGGGCGGCACCGAGGTCGCGCCCGCCGCCGCGCTCCGGATGAAGGTCGTGCTCGCCAACGCCGGCCGCGCGCCCGCGCCGTCGTTCCAGGTGGCGGTGCTGCTCGCAACCCGCGCGCAGCCCGAGTGGCGGCGCGACGGCTGGCGCGGCGTCGTGAGCGAGCTCGCGCGCGTGGCCGTGCCCGCGGGCACGCTGGGCGGCACCGAGGTCGAGCGCGTGCTCGAGGGCCGCCTGCCGGCGGGCCTCGCGGCCGGGACGTACTTCCTCTACGCCGTCGTCGACCCGACGGCGTCGATCGCGGAGCCCAAGCGGCCCGAGGACCTCGTGTCGCTCCCGATCGACCTCGCCGCGCGCGCGGTCGTGGCCGCGCGCGACGAGGCGCTCGTGTTCGCGCCGGCGACGGTGGCGCCGGGCCAGCCCTTCGAGACGCGCGCGACGCTGCGCAACGACGGCAACCAGCCCACCGCCCCGGGCTCGCTCGTGCTCGTCTTCACCGGCCTCGAGGGCGGGCCCCGCGGGCCGCGCCGCGCGCCGGACACGGGCTTCGTCACCGCGCCGCTGCCGCGCCTCGAGCCCGGCGCCGAGCGCGAGGTGAAGCTCGGCGCGGTGCTGCCGCCGTCGGTGCGGCGCGGCCGCTACCGCCTGGTGCTGCGCCACGTGACCCCGGGCACCGACCCCGTGGACGTCGCCTCGGGCCTCCTCGCCGTGGACGTCGCGGGCCGCGGCGGCGACCTCGCCGCGTTCGACGCGAAGGTCGCGCCCCGCGTCCTCCGCGCGGGCGACGTCGCCCGCGTGACCGCGCGCGTGAGCAACCTCGGCGACGCGCCCACCGACGCCACGATCCTGCGGGTCTCGCTGGCGGTGGGCATCGTCTCGCGGGCGGCGGGCGAGGCCGCCGTGCCCCCGCTCGCGCCCGGCCAGGCGACGGACGTCGCGTTGTCGGTGCGCGTCCCGCGCGACGCCGAGCCCGGCGAGGTCTGGTTCCTCGTCGCCGTCGACCCGGACGCCCGCGTGCCGCAGGAAGACCGCAAGAACGACGAGACGTGGGTCGTCGCGGAGGTGCGCGGCGAGGTCCGCCGGGACGTGCGCCTCGGCCTCGCGTCGGTCGCGCGCGTGGACGGCGAGCGCCGCGCGGCGCCGGGCGCGCCGATCGACCTCCGCGGCCGGCTCGACAACCTCGGCGGCGAGCCCGTCGAGGGCCTCGACGTGGAAGCGGTCCTCGTCGGCCCGTCGGGCAGCCGCCGCTCCCTCGGTCGCCGGCCCGTGCCCAGCGGCGTCGGCGCCGGCGGCGCCGACTGGGCCGAGCGCTTCGAGCTGCCGGGCGACGTCGCCCCGGGCGCCTACGTCGTGTTGTTGCTCCTCGACCCGGACCGCCGGCTGCCGTGGGCCGAGGGCGAGGCCGACCGCGCGTTCGCGGAGGTCCCCGTCGAGGTCGAGGCGCCCGCGGTCCCGGCGTGCGACCTCGCCGTCGTGAGCGTCGACGACGAGGGCGGCCCGCGCCGCGCTCCGCGCCACCTCGACATCACCGCGATGCTGCTCAACCGCGGCCCCGGCGCGGCCCCGGCCTTCGACGCGACGCTCTACCTCGCCTCGCGCGACGCGAGCCGTCCCGGCGTCTGGCTGCCGCTCATGGTGCGCGCCGTCCCCGGCGGCAAGATCGCGCAGGGCGTGCAGACGAAGGTCTCCTACAGCGTGGACCTGAACGACGACATCCCCGCGGGCGCGTACCGCGCGGTCGTGGTCGTGGACGCGGACGCGCGCGTCGACCTGACGCGCCGCACCGACAACGTCGGCGGCGTGGACGTGACCGTCGGCGAGGTCGGCGCCGGCACCGCGGCGGTGCCACTCCCGCCCCCCGCGGCGGGCGGGACCGACCTCCTCGTGCTGGAGGCCAAGCCGTCGTCCGCCAACGCGAGGCCCGGTGCCTCGCTGGCCGTGAGGACCCGCGTCGTGACGCGCGCGGCGGGGACCGCGACGACGTACCGCTTCGTCGTGTGGCTGCGCCAGCCCGACGGCAGCTTCGCCGAGCACATGACCTCCGGGCCGCAGAACGTGCCCGCGGTCGGCGCCCACAACATCACGACGCTGCTGCTGCCGATCCCGGCCGACGCCCGGGGCCGCCTCGCGTTCCACGTCCAGGCGCGCCCCGACGGCGCGGGCGACGCCAACCCCGCGGACAACCGCGCCGACCTCGAGGTGCAGGTCGTCGAGGAGACCGCGGCCCCGCCCGCGCCCGCGCCCGGCGCGCCGGCGACGAGCCCGGCGGCGGACCGCCTGCCGTGGGCGATCGCCGTGCAGGCGGCCGGCGCGGGGCTCTCGCGCGAGACCGCGACGCCGACGACCCTCCTCGTGACCTACCCGACGGACGCGTCCGCCGCCGTCGTGGAGGTGACGCTCGAGGCCGGCGGCGCCACCTATCCGCTCGGCGAGCTCGACGTCCCCGCGGGCATCGCGGGCGCCACCGCCGCGGTCCGCGCGCGGCTGCGCGCGCCGAGCACCGCCCCCGCGGGCCCCGCGCACCTCGTGGTGACGATCCGCGACGAGGCGGGCGCGGCCCGCGAGGCCACGCGCTGGCCGACCACCGTGCGGTGACGGGCGGCGGCGCGCGGCCGCCGCGAACGAAGACGCCTGCCGCCCCGGAGGGCGGCAGGCGTCGGGCGGACCGGGCCTCGCCGTCAGGTCAGAAGTTCAGCTGCCACTGGATGCGCAGCATCACGCCGTCCTCGATCACGACGCCCTTCGAGGGGTCGAAGAGGTAGCCGGCGGATGACGGTCCGTGTCGCCCACGTCGTGGACCAGCCGCTCAGGGCCCACGCTTGCCGGTCGCATGCAAGAGCCGCAACTGCGCGCGATCGTGATCGACGAGCGCGTCGATCCACACGACCCACGCGGCCTGCAAGGCCTCCTGCGCGACCACCAACTCGAGGGGACCTGAGACGCCGCCGCGAACACGCTCGCGGAACGCGGCCTCCGCGAGGCGCGCATCGTCCACGGCCACCTGTGCGGCCGCGATCGCCTCTCGACCCGCAGTGACTAGGCCGAACGCCTCGCGCACCTGTCGTACGACCTGGGCGCGTGCGGCGGCAGCCCCCACCTCCGCCTGGCGAAGGCGAGCGTCCGCGCGGGCAGCACGGGCGGCGTCAAGGATCCCCCCCTCGCCGATCGTCCACTCGACCCCGACGCGCACTTCGTCGCGCGACCGCAGGTCGCCGAACGAGTCGCCGAAGCCCCCCGTGCCGGCATCGACCGTGATCGTCGGAACCCACGGAGCGATGCGCGCCGCGCGGCGCTCCTCGGCCGCGGCGCAGCTCTCGCTGTCCGCGCGTCGGAGCTCGGCGCGCGCCGCGAGACCATCGGCGACGAAGGATGCCTCGGTGCGGGACGGGTCGATCAGGCGCAACCCGAGCGGAACGTCGTCCGCCGCCGCCAGGATCACGTCTGGAGGGAGATTCAGGAGGGTGCCCAACCGAAGCGCAGCCGAGCGTACCGACGCCCTGGCCTGGGTCTGGCGCGCCCGAGCGGTGGCCTCCCGCGACTTCGCCGTCAACACTTCTGCCGGCGCCCCGACCCCCGCGGCCGTCCGCCCTTCGAGCTCGGTTCGAATCGACGTCGCGAGCGCGAGCGACGTGGTCGCCGCGGACAAGACCGCCCCCTCGCGAACGAGGAGCAAGTACGCCTCGCCGGCCGCGAGGGCGACATCTTCCGCGCCGGCCGCGGCTTCCCATCGTGAGGCGTCCGAACGCTGCCGCGCCGCCAGGGACGCGAAGACGGCCTCGCCGGGTTGCCACCGGCCAC
>JAEUHO010000580.1 GCA_016795345.1 Planctomycetia bacterium
GCGGGCGCGGGTCGAGCGGGTCCTCCGCGGCGGCCCGCGCCGCGGCCTCGAGGGCGCGCGCGGCCGCGTCGCCCTCGATCGCGTCGCGGCACGCGACGAGCGCCGCCTCGCGGCGGACGTACCGCGGTCCCGCGGCCAGCGCCCGCGCCGCAGCGCCGCGCACCGCGTCGTGGCGCTCACCGGCGTCGGCGTACGCGAGCGCGCGCTCGAGATCGGCCCACGGCCCCGCGAGGCCACCGCGGACGTCGCGCACCCGCTCGAGGCGGTCCGCGGGGTCGCGACGGGCGTGCGCGCGCAGGACGGTCACGAACGGCCCGTCGGGCAACGCGTCCACCGCGCGCCGCACCGCTTCCGTCCGCGCGCGCGCGAGCCCGAGGTCGACCCAGAGCCACGACCGCTCCGGCGCCGCGGGATCGAGCCCCCCCGCCGCGTCGAGGATTCGCTCGGCCTCGTCCGGGCGCGCCTCCCGCAGGGCCCGTTCGGCGGCCGCGACCTCGGGCGGCCAGGCCTCGAGCGCCGCGCTCGCGGCCGAAGGCGCGAACGCCGGGTCCGCGGCCGAACGCCCGCCGACCGACGTTCGGCAGGCCACGTTCGCCCCGCCGCCGAGCAGGCACAACGCGAGGCCCAGCGCGTAACCCAAGGAACGACAGCGAGTTAGGGCATCCGATTGCCGCAACGTTAGGGGTCCGTTTGACAGGCTCGTGTTTGCGTTGTATTCTGTTCGCATCGAACGCAACACGGAGATCATCGCATGCCCCGCCTCGCCCGCCAGCCCGCCTTCTCGCTCTGCTCGGATCGCATCGCTGGGAGCCGCTTCGCCGCGGATCGCGTCTCGACGGCCACGCAGTTGGCCCGGACGCAGTTGTGGTCGGAGTTGCCGACCCTGTTCGGCGTCGTCGCCGTGGTCCTCGGCGCGCTGTTCCTCTGAGCCTCGCCCGACGCCCCGTCGCCCGGAACGGGGCCGCTCGTTCGTGCCTGACGCCCAACCGCCGTCCTCGACTCGAGGTCTCGCCGTGACCCCCGTTGATTCCCCCGCCGATCCTGAACTGAACGGCCGCGCGCGCCACCGCCGCGGACTGCACCGCCACGGGCTGCACAGCCACGGGCTGCACAGCCACGGTCGGCACGGCCGTGGGCGGCACGGCGAGCGGCCCGACGGCTGCGGGCGGAGCGAGTCGCGGTCGCCCGGGGCACGGGCGGGGGGCGATCGGTCCGGCGCCGGGGGCGTGACCGCGCCCCGCGGAGCCCGGTTCGGGCCGCCCCACCCGGGGGTCGGGGACGCGAGGCCCGGCCCGCGACGCCTCCCCACGGCGCGAGGCACCGACGGGCGCCGAGGTCGGCCGCCGGTCGTCGGGTCGTCCGGCGTTGGGCCGTCCGGCGTTGGGCCGTCCGGCGTTGGGCCGTCCGGCGTTTGGCGGGCGGTTTCGCGCGGGGGCCCGAACGCCCGGAGAACGAACGTCCGCCTACGGTCGGCCCCGACTTCGACCGATTTCCAGCCTGGGAGGTTGCCGTGAACTACACGCCGAAGCAGCTGCAGATCATGAAGTTCATCCAGGAGTACCGGCGAGAGCACGGGACCTCGCCGACCCTGGAGGAGATCGGGACGTGCCTCGGGATCCACCGCGTCACCGTGCACCAGCACGTGGGCGCGCTGGTGAAGAAGGGTGCCGTCCAGAAGCTCGCGCAGCGGTCCCGCTCGATCGAGATCCTCGATCGCGAGTTCCTGCCGAAGCCGGCGTTCCGGCTCCTCGGCGCCATCGCGGCCGGCCGCCCGATCGAGGCGATCGAGGACGCCGAGGCGTTCACGCTCGACGAACTGCTGCCGATCGACCCGTCCAACGCGTACCTCCTGCGCGTCACCGGCGAGTCCATGATCGAGGACCACATCGCCGACGGCGACCTCGTCATCGTCGAGCCGCGCAACGCCGCGCGCGACGGCGAGATCGTGGTGGCGGTGCTCGAGGGCGAGGCGACCCTCAAGCGGCTCTACCGCGAGGGCCCCGACATGTGGCGGCTGCAGCCCGCCAACGCGTCGATGAGCCCCATCCTCGTGCGTCCGCCGCAGCGCCTCGAGATCCGCGGCGTCGTCCGAGGCGTCCTGCGCCGGTACTGAGCGGCTTCGACGGGATCGACGGTTCCTTCACGGCCGCGCCGCGCGGGCCCGCCGGGCCCGCGCGCCGAGCGGGATTCTCGGGGGGAGTGCCCCCCGAGAACCGAGCGAAGGCGCGTGCTTCGCAGCCCTCGACCGCCGATCCGCGCCCTGCCCGTCGCGAGCCCGGCTCGAGCCCGACGCGAGCCCGGCGACCCTGCGGCGTGCGGCGCGCGCGTCAGCGTTCGACCGGCGTCACCGCGATCGCCACGCGCTGGCCGCGGCGCCAGACGTCGAACGTGACGGGCCGCCCGCCGGCCCCGCGGTTCCACAACGTGCGCAGCAGCGCGCCGCGGGTGGGCGTCGCGACGCCGTCCACGGCGAGGATGACGTCGCCCTCCACGAGCCCGGCGCGTCGGGCCGCCGAGTCGTCGGCGAACCGGGTCAACACCTGGCCCGCGCCGCCGGGGACGCCGATGGCCTCGCGCGCGGCGAGATCGCGGACGGAGGCCCCCACGCTGGCCCGCCGCGGCGGGCGCCCCGTGGCGCGGATCGACTCGAACGACGGGACGACGACGTCCACGGGCACGGCGAAGGAGATGCCCTGGTTGCCGATCGTCCGCGAGAGGATCGCGGTGTTGACCCCGACGACGCGGCCGTTCGCGTCGAGCAGCGGGCCGCCGCTGCTGCCCACGTTCACGGCGGCGTCGTGCTGGATGAAGTCCTCGAACGGGTTGGGCGTGCCGACGTCGGAGCGTTCGAGCCCGCTGACGATGCCCGCGGTGAACGAGCGCGCGAGCCGGTACGGGCTGCCGACCGCGATCACCCACGCGCCGAGGCGGAGCGTGCGCGGGTCGCCCACGGCCAGGGTCGGCAGGCCCGACGCCTCGACCTTGAGGACCGCGATGTCGATCACCGGGTCGGTGCCCGCGACGCGCGCCGGCAGCCAGCCGCGGCCCTTCACGTGGACGTAGATCGCCTCGCCGCCGCCGACGACGTGGTGGTTCGTCACGATCCACCCGTCCGCGCCCAGCACGAAGCCGCTGCCCATGGCCTCGTCGGTGGGCCCGCGGTCGCCCGACGACGGCAGGTCGCGCGGGCGCGAGAGGTACGACATCACGTGCACGACCGCGCCCTCGGCCGCCGCGGCGGTGGCGGTGAAGTCGGCGGGACCGGACGGGCCGTTCGGGGCGGCGAAGGCCGGCGCGCTGCCGGGGACGGCGCGGGCCGCGAGCGCGCCGAGGGCGGCGGCGGCGAACAGGGCGGGGAGACGGCGCATGGAACCTCCGGTCGCGGGACGGCGCGACGATACCGCTCCCGGGGCCGCCCGGGGCGCTCCGGTGCACCGTTCGGCCGGTCCGGGCCGCGCGGGACCGGCCCGGCCCGCGACGGCCCCGCGGGCCGGGCCGGGGTCAGGACGGCGGCGTGTCGAGGTGCCCGTACTCGGCGAGCTTGCGGTAGAGCGTGCGGAGGCCGATCTTGAGGATGCGCGCGGCGGCGGTCTTGTTGCCGTTGGTGCGCGCGAGCGCGTCGAGGATCAGCACCTTCTCGGCGTCGGGCAGCGACGTGCCCGCGGGGATGCGGATCACGTCGCCCTCCGGCAGGTCCTCGACCCGCTGCGCGCCCCCGACCTCGGCCGGCAGCGCCTCGACCCCGATCTCGGGGGTCTCCGTGAGCACGACGGCCGCCTCGACGACGTTCTCGAGCTCGCGGACGTTGCCCGGGAAGTCGTAGGCCGAGAGCACGCGCAGCGCGTCGGCCGAGAAGCCCGTCGTGGCGCGGCCGTGCCGCTCGGAGTACGCGCGGCGGAAGTGCTCGGCCAGCAGCCGGACGTCGCTCCGCCGCTCGCGGAGCGCCGGCAGGCGGATCGTGACGACCTTCAGGCGGAAGTAGAGGTCCTCGCGGAACGTGCCCTTGCGCACGCGCGCGTCGAGGTCGGCGTTCGTCGCGGCCACGAGCCGGACGTCGACGCGGATCGAGCGGTTGTCGCCGACGCGCTCG
>JAEUHO010000583.1 GCA_016795345.1 Planctomycetia bacterium
TTCACCAGGGCCTCGACGACGACCTCGTTCGCCTCGGCGGGCGCGCCGCCGAGCGCGCGCGCAAGCGCCAACGTCGCCGCCGGATCCCCGGCCGCGGCCCACCGCGCGAGGAGGAACGCCGGCGGGGCGACGCGCTCGCGGGGCGCCGCCGCGTCGATCCGGCGAAGCACGGCGAGCCACCGGGCGGCGAAGCCCGCGGCAGCGGTCGGCGCCTCTGCTGTGGCGGCCCGCTTGTCGAACTCCCGGAGGCGGTCGAGCATGGCGAAACCGCCGTCGGGGTCGGCATCGAGCCGGTCGGCGAGCGCCCGGTAGAACGCGCTCGAGTCCCGGGCCGCAATCACGAACTGCGTCCGTGCGCGGACCGCGTGGACCAACTGCATGCCGAGGATGTCGACCGCGAGGGCCGCGCGGTCCTCCCCCGCGTACGTCTCCTGGACAACGGCCACGGCGGCTTCGATGACGTCCTCCAAACGCACCCACTCGACCCGCCGTACGGCGTCCAGCGCCCGCGGGTCGCTCGCGGCGCAGGCGACGCGCAGCGCGAACATGCCGATGCCGTCCTTCGACGCGAACTCGCGCGTCCCGCAGGCCTCCAACGCCCGCCGGAACGCCTCGGACGCCTGCGGATGGAGCCGGCGCGGGTCGAGCCGCGCCAGCAGCCGGGACAGGCGGTCCGCCTGGATCCTGCCGACCGACGCATCGGGGAGGTACCCGGCCAACGCGGTCGCGTACGCCGGCCGCGCCAACAGGCGCTGCGGGGTGAGGAGGGCGACCTCGACGTCGAGCGGACGGATCCCGGCGTCGTGACCCGTCCGCAGCCAGGCGCGGAGGAGCGCCACGACGAGCGCGTCGTCGTCCACGACCGCGGCGGGGAGCGGCACGGCTCCGCGAACGAGGATCGCCACCCCGATGTCGGGTCGCGCGACCTCCGGCGCCCCGAGCACGTAGGGCCACGCGGCGGCCGCGGCGGCCGTCGCGACGGCGGCGTCGCCCGCGTGGACACACCCGACCGCCACCGCCGCGGCGACACGCAGGCGGAACTCCGTCGGCGGCGCAGCGACGAGGGCCTTCAGGGCGGCGAGGCGGGTCGCGGGCGAGAGGCCGGGCTTCAGCTCGACGACCGGGCCGGTCTCGCGCGGGGCCACGTTCTTCGGCGAACCCGCGGCCTCGATCGCCGCGACGAGGTCGTCGTCCAACGGGCGTCCGGCCGACGTCGCCTGCTCGAGCGCGGGGCCCGCCGACGGCAACTGGCGGTCCAGCGCGACCCGCAGCCAGAACGACGCGTCGGCGCCCCCCGCCGTCAGGCGCCGCTCGACCTCGGCGTCGTCCACACGACGCGAGAGCTCGTGTCGCAGGACCATCCGCGAGGCGGCGAGCGCCGGATCGTCGAGCAGCGGCGCGACCGCCTTCACGAACGCGGGCGACGACGTGGGCGAGGGCTGGACCGCCCGCAGGCCCGCGAGCGCCGCGGTCCTCACGAACCCGTCGCCGTCCTTCACCGCGGCGGCGAGCACGTCGATCGCCTCGGGCGTCGCGATGCGCGCCAGCCCGCGCGCCGCGAACCGTGCGTGGTCGAAGCGCTCCGTCCGCAGGATCTTCGCGAGCGGGACGACGGCGTCCGCGCCAATGAGGCCGACTTCACCGAGCACCGTCTCGACCTCGGTCGCATGGCCCCGGGCGTTCGCCGCGTCCACCCGCGGCAGCAACGCGAACACCTTCGCCTCGAGCGGCGACGCGGCCGACGGGGCGTTCGCCGGCGGCACGACGTAGATCTCGCCGAGCGGCGAGCGGGCCTTGCTGCCCGCGGGCAACATCCGCGCCATCGCCTCGTGGACCTTGCGCTTCGCGTCGTCGTCGAGGCGGGCCGAGAGCCGCTCCGTGAGCGCCGCCGCCACCTCGAGCGCGGCGGTCTTCTCGCCGCGCTGCTCGAGGAGCTCGAGCAGCCGCAGGCCCGCGTCGCGCGCCGCGTCCGACGCCGGCGCGAGGGCCATCACCTTCCGGTACATCGGGATCGCCGCCGCGACGTCACGGTCGGCCGCCTCCGTCGTGCGCGCCTTGCGCAGGAGCGCGCCGGGATCCTCCGCGTCCTCCGCGCGCGCCGTGCGCGCGCCCATCACCGCGATCAGGATGCCGACGACGACCAAGGAACGACCCATGACCACCTCCAGACGAAGCCCACGGGGACTGTCGCCCCTTGGACGGGGGGAGGTGTCACGCGGTCGAAACGACCCGCGACGCGCAGTCCGGGGCCCGGTCGGACGCGTGGGACCGCGAGGCCCGCCGGCCGGCGCTCGCCGGCGAACGGGCCTGGCGTGTCGGCGACCGGGCCTCGCGTACCGGCGACCGGGCCTGGCGTATCGGCGACCGGGCCCCGCGTACCGGCGAACGGGCCTTGCGTGCCGGCGAACGGGCCTCGCGGTCCACCGCAGCGGGCCCTCGTCCCGTGGGGCGACGCGGTCCCGTGGGGGGAACGGGCGCGGCGTCCGAGGTCACGGGTCGTAGCGGTAGCCGACCCCGTGGACGGTGTGGATGACGCGGGGGGCGTCGGCGTCGTCGCCGAGCTTCTCGCGGACGCGGGCGACGTGCATGTCCACCGTGCGGGTCGTGGGGAAGTGCTTGAGGCCCCAGACCTCGTCGAGGAAGCGGTTGCGCGAGAGGATGACGCCGGGATGGCGCGCGAAGAGCTTGAGGATCGCGACCTCGGTCTTGGTGAGCGAGATCGTGCGGTCGCCGCGGGTGAGGCTGTGGGCGACGAAGTCGACGTCGGCCTCGCCCATGCGCATGCGGTCGGCGGGGGGCGCGGCGACGGCGCGCAGGCGCGCGCGGACGCGGGCGAGGAGCTCCTTCAGCGAGAAGGGCTTGACCACGTAGTCGTCGGCGCCGAGGTCGAGGCCCTTGACGCGGTCCTCCTCGCGGCCGCGGGCCGTGAGCACGACGATGGGGGTGCGGTCGCCCGCGGCGCGGAGGCGGCGGCAGACCTCGTAGCCGTCGA
>JAEUHO010000607.1 GCA_016795345.1 Planctomycetia bacterium
TCGACCTCGACGTCGAGGAACGGGCCGACGGCGCCGGCGGTCGGCGACGCCGCGGCCCCGTCGCGCAGGGCCGCCAGCGCCCCCGCGGCGTCGCCGCGGAAGAGGCGGATCGTGGCGGCATAGCCGCGGGCGGTGGCCAACGCCGGCACGCGGGGCTCGTGGGCCAGCCTCGCCACCGCGGCTTCGTGGGCCTCGAGCGCGACCACGGCCGCGTCCGTCGCCCGCAGCGTGAGCAGGGTCCGCACGTGGTTGTCCGTGGCGATGACGCGCCAGGCCGGACGCCCCCGTCCTTCCGTCCAACGCACCGCGGCCGACGACGCCGGGACCGCCTCGACCCAACGCGACGTGTTCGCGAGCGCCGCGAACAGGATGAGGAGCGCCGCCCCCTCGGGCTCGACCCCCGTGCCGCCGGTCCGGTCGAGGATCGCCTCGACCACCGCCAGGCCCTCGGCATGGGCACCGTCCACCACGAGCTGCTGCGCGCACAACGTGCCGCACCGCAGCTCGGTCTCGCGGTCCACCGCGTGCCGGAACCCGCGGTGCATCAGCTCGAGCGGCCACCCGCCGTCGAACGGCCCCTCGAACAGCCGGTGCACGCGCCGCACGTCCACCGGCGACGACGGGTCCACGTCGCGCGACAGCGCCGCGTACGTGGTGCGGCTGCGCCGCGCGTCGTCCTCGCCGTCGACGTACCGCGCGTCCGCGATCCCGAGCAGCAGCTGCCGGTGCGACGCCGCCAGCGCCTGCACCTGCGCCCGCCACGCGGCGTCCCCCGACGCGGCCGTCCACAGGTCGACGAGGTCTTCGTGCGTCGGGGGCACGCGAGGCTCCTTCGACGGAGTTTACCCCCGCCCGGCGGGCGTGGCGGCCCCCGCACGGGCCTCGCCGTCCCCCCCGATCGCTCCCTCCCCACCGCGTCTCCGACTACCCTCGGCGCCCATGCCCGCCCCCCTCCTCGAGTGCGTCCCCAACATCAGCGACGGCCGCGACCCCGCGGTCGTGGCCGCCGTCGCGCAGGCCTTCGCCTCCGCCGGCGCGGTCCTCCTCGACGTCGAGAGCGACCGCGACCACCACCGCAGCGTCATCACCATCGCCGGCACGCCGCGGCAGGTGGTCGACGGCGCCGTCGCGGGCACGCGCGCCGCGCGCGAGCGCATCGACCTCACGAAACACGAGGGCGCGCACCCGCGCATGGGCGCGACCGACGTCGTGCCGTTCGTCCCGCTCGGCGACACGTCGATGGACGTCGCGCGCGCCGCCGCCGACGAGGCCGCCGAGCGCATCGCGCGCGAGCTCGGCATCCCGACGTACCTCTACGGCGACGCCGCGCGCCGGCCCGAGCGCCGCGACCTCGCGAAGGTGCGCGAGGGGCAGTTCGAGGGCATCCGCGACCTCATCGGCACCGACCCCGCCCGCGCGCCCGACTTCGGGCCGAAGGCCGTGCACCCGACGGCGGGCGCGACCGCCGTCGGCGCGCGCTTCTTCCTCATCGCGTTCAACGTGAACCTCGTCACGCGCGACCTCGGCGTCGCGAAGAAGATCGCGAAGGAGATCCGCGAGCGCGACGGCGGGATGCCGGGCGTGAAGGCCCTCGGCTTCGACCTCGCCGAGAAGGGCTGGGCGCAGGTCTCGATGAACCTCGTCGACTTCCGGAAGACGTCGCCGATCGCCGCGTACGACGCGGTCGCGTCGCGCGCGGCGGCCGCGGGCGTCGAGGTCGCGGGGAGCGAGCTGGTCGGGCTGATCCCGAAGGCGGCGTGCCCGGACGGGTTCCCGCAGCGCGTGCGGCTGCTCGCGTGGGACCCGGACCAGGTGATCGAGACGCGGTGGGAGCGCCGCAAGGCGGCGGGCTCGTGACGCAGTCGTCGGGGGGGAGCGGCGGGCCCGCGCGGGGGCCGCTGCGCGCCGTGCTCTTCGACCTCGACGGGGTCCTGATCGACTCGTACGAGGCGTGGTTCCACGTCACGAACGGGGCGTCGCGCGACTTCGGCCTGCCGCCCGTGACGCGGGAGCGGTTCCACGCGATCTTCGGCCAGGGCATCGCGGCGGACGTCGACAACCTCTACCCCGGACGCACCGTCGCGGAGGTCGAGGCGGCCTACGAGCGGCACATGCGCGCGCAGTCGGGGACCATCGACGTCAACCCCGAGGGCCGGGCCGCGCTCGCGACGCTGCGGGCGGGCGGCGTGCGCGTCGCGTGCGTGACGAACACGCACGGCCGGCTCGCCGAGGCGCTGCTCCAGGCGGCGGGCCTCGTCGGCGCGTTCGACGCGGTGCGGGCCGCGGGGCCCGCGTTGCGCGAGAAGCCCGCGCCGGACCTGCTCCTCTCCGCGATGGCCGCCCTCGGCGTGCGGGCCGAGGAGGCGCTGATGGTCGGTGACTCGCGGTACGACGAGGAGGCCGCGGCGGCGGCCCGCGTCCGGTTCGTGAAGTACGTGATGCGGACAAAGGCGTCGCTGCGCGAGGCGCTCGCGGCCGCGGGCGCCCTCGCCGCGAGCCCCCGCTGACGGCCGCCGGCCGCCGCGGGCGGGCATGGGCCCCCGCGGACGGCCACCGGGCCCCGCGGACGGCCATCGGGCCTCGCGTGCGGTCGCGCCGGATCGCGACCCGACCCGGGACGTGCCCGATCATGCGGGCGTACCCCCCGAGGTGACCCATGGCGTACGGCGACCTGACCCTGCACGGCTTCCTCGACGCGCTCGCGAGCGACAGCCCGACGCCCGGCGGCGGCACCGGCGCGGCGGTCGTCGGCGCGACGGGCGCGGCGCTCGTGCGGATGCTGGCGGTGCTGACGATCGGCCGGCCGAAGTACGCGGCGGACGAGGCGCTGATGAAGGCGATCGCGGAGCAGGCGGCGGACAACCGCGCGAAGCTGCTCGCGCTGGCCGACGACGACGCGCGGTCGTACGACGCGGTGTCGGCGGCGTACAAGCTGCCGAAGGCGACGGAGGCGGAGCAGGCCGCGCGCAAGGCGGCGATCCAGGCGGCGATGAAGGGCGCGATCGCGCCGCCGCTGAAGGTGATGGAGGTCTGCCTCGACACGATCAGCCTCGCGAAGGCGGCGGTCGCGAAGGGCAACGTGAACGCGGCGTCGGACGGCGCGGCCGGCGCGGAGTTCGCGAAGTCGGCGATGCACGTCGCGGCCTACAACGTGCGGATCAACCTCGTCGCGATCGAGGACGAGAAGTGGGCGCGGGACGTGCGCACGAAGCTCGACGAGATGCTCTACATGGGCCAGACGACCGCGTCGGAGATCGACAGCAAGGTCCAGGACATGTGGAAGCCGAAGCCCAAGCCGGGCGCGCTGCCGATGTTCCCGGGGTCCGGGCCGAAGCCGTCCTGACGGGGCGGCGCGGAGCGCGGTGCCCGCGGGGAACCGGCCGGGACGGCCGCTTCGAGGCGGATTTTCCAAGAGACGCTTGGCACCGGCTCGCGCAGGGGTAAAATCCCTGTGTGCGACGGCCAAGGCTCGCAAGGGCCTTGAGGCGCCGGAGCACGCGGGCCGACGGGCCCCGCCCCCGCGTCACGGGTTTGACCAGCGCTGCTGGATTCCCGATTCGAAGGGAGGTGATCCAATGAGACGTGGCTTACGAGGTTGGTCCGGATAGGACCGGCCGACGGGCCGGACGTCCTTCGGACGGCCTTTCCAAGACACGTGGGGCGGGCCTCCTGTTGGGGAGGCCCGCCTTCTTGCTCGCCGTGCTGTTCGGGGCGCGATGCGATGGCGCCCTTGGATCGGACACCGCACCGCGAGGCCGCACTGTTCGCCTCAAATCTGGAACGATCGCCGTGCGCGCCCCGGCACGGCGGGAGGCGATGCTCCCTTTTGCTTGAAGGGGAGAATCGAACCGCGGCGCGATCGCGCATCGCGGTGCCCGCATCGTCGGATGACCGCAGGACCACCAAGAACGACGCGGTCCGACCACCCCGCAACCGAAGTTCGCCGCAACGGTAGATCGTGCGCGCCCCGGCGCGGCGGGAGGCGACGCTCCCCTTTTGCTTGAAGGGGAGAACCGAAAAGCGGCGCAATCGCGCATCGCGGTGCCCGCATCGTCGGATGACCGCTGCACCACCACGGCGACTGCACCACCCCGCAACCGAAGTTCGCCGCAACGGTAGATCGTGCGCGCCCCGGCGCGGAGAGGTCAGCCAGCAAGGGAGGGCTGCATCTCGACTCGGAAGGCCGCGTGGCAGTCGTGACAGTGGACGCACTCGAGCGAATTGGCGATCGAGGCGGAACCGCAGACCACGCAGTGGCGAGGCTCGGCGGCACCGGACGGGACGCCCAGCGCGTGCGCCTGAGCGCGGTCCGAGAGATGGAAGCCCCAGACGAGGAGCGTGCCCGCCGCCGTCAGGACCACGAACACCCCGAGGGGCTGCGCGACGTCGATGTCGGGGACCACGCCCCAGACCGGGCCCAGCAGCAACGCGACCACGATCCCGGCGACGGCGACGGAGGCCGCCGGCACCAGCCAGCGACGGCCCGGGCGCAACGTCGCGAGGCGGAGCGATGTCGCGTAGGCGATCGCGACCACCAGCAGTTCGAGGGTGAAGAACCCTCGCCAGAAGTCGTGCGACGTGATCTCACCCCACGTCGCCGCGAGGAGCGCAGGCGCGGTGACGAGCGAGAGCACGACGCCGGCCTGCGAGATCGCGCTCGTCCGGCCGCGTCGCAGACCGGCCGCGCACGCCATCGCGAGGAGGCTCGCGTGGGCGATCGAGAGGGCCGAGTACAAGACCTTCGCGGGAGGATCGTCGGGCCCGCTGTCGAGGATCGTGAAGCACCCGACCCCGGCGCCGACGAGAACCGACGCGACGAGCGCCCACAGCGCGTACCTCTTCATGACGACCTCCGGCCTCCCCCACCGTACCAACGACCGCGAGGCCGGCTCGCGTCCATGGGCGAACCGGTCAGCGCGCGAGGTGGACGGTCGGCGGACGCTCGGTCGCCGGCAGCCGAATCCCCTGGAGCGGCGCGTCGCGGTACCCGGGAACGTGCAACACGCCGTCGTAGGTCCCCGGCGGGAGCGGGACCGCGGATTCGAACGATCCCGCAGCGCCGGCACCGGCCACGACCGTGATGGGACTCGGCGACTGCAAGTCCGTCGGAGTCAACTCGACGCGCGCGTCCCAGGGGATCGACAGCGGAGCCCCATCCGCGTCCACGACCACGAGCCGGAGATGGAGACCCGCCGCTTCCGATGGCGTGACCGCCCAAGCCCGCAGGTCTTCGCGGCCCGGTTCGAGTCGGAGTCCGACGGGGAGCAGTACCCACGCCTCATCCGCCGACTCGACCCAGCACGAAGGACTCGCCGACACCCCCCGGAACCGAAATCCCCCGTCGGCGCCCGGGTCGAGTGGAAGGCCGGCGTCGCCGAAGGGCCCCCGGATCGCCCCCGCACGCAGCCGCGCACGGTGGGGAGATCCATCGAGACGACGAACGCGTCCCCCGCAGGTGCCCGACGGAAGTCGCAGCACGACCGCCGACGCGGCCGTGAGATCCGCGGCGGCGACCTCCACCAACCACCACGCCGACGCGGGGACTCGGACGTGCAGCGTCACGCCCTCGAGCGGGAGCCCGTCCGACGCGTAGGCGCCCGCGGCGTCGGTCGCGCCCCGGGCCTCGACCGCGTTCACCACGCCGAGCCGCGCACGGACCTCGACCTCTGCTCCCGCGACGGGGCGCTCCGACGCATCGACGACGCGGAACCGGAGCCTCCCGGACCGATCGGGCAGCACGAGGTCCGGCGCCACCGCTTCACCCCGTGCCGGGACACGCACGGCCACCGACGCCGCCGCCCTTGCGCCCGCCCCGCCGAGCACCTCGATCATCCACTCGCCGGGCACGGCGCCGGAGAGGTGGTACGCGCCGTCCGCGTCCGCCACGCCGTCGACGGCGGCGATCGCGTCATCGAGCGACGGAGTCACGAGCCTCGCACGCACCATCCGCCCACCCGCACCTCGTCCGTCGGCGGCGACGACCCGGCCCCGGATGACCGCATCGGCGAGCGCGACCGTCACCGTCGCCACCGACCGATCGACGGCCGAAAGGACCTCGACCCATCCCCGCGCCATGCTCGACCCGCCGACCGCGACGACCCACGCGGCCGGCTCGTAGTCGTCCATCGTCACGAGGTACTCGGCGGGCACGTCGTCGAAGGCGAAGCGTCCGGTGTCGTCCGCCGCCACCTCACGGCGATACGCGGGCGGGACGTCGAGCCGTACGAGCGCGGAGGGCACCGGCACGCCACGCGCGTCGACGACGTGCCCTTCGACGCGCCCGCCGGCCGTGATCTTCACCTCGACCTCGCGCCCACGCGGTTCGACGACGAGGTCCAGGGACGTCGCCGCACCTCGGCGAGGCGCGACGAACAACACGGCGCGACCGACCTCGCTCGCGAGCGTGATGCGGCCGCTCGCATCGGTGCGGCCCTGGTCGCTCCGCGGCGCGCCAACGTAGGTCGCGAAGACGGCCGAGGCCATCTCCCCGGAGAGGATCCACACCAGAGCGTCCGCGCACGCGAGTCCCGTCGCCGCCTCGACGACCCGCACGCGGACGTCGGCGGCGGGGACGAGGCGGATCCGAGCCTCGGTCCCGCGCTCGAGCGCGGTCTCGCTGCCGACCTGGACGAGACCCGGCGCTCGGACGCGCACGCGCAGGAGCGGCTCTTCGGCGCCGACGAGCGCAAATCGCCCTTCATCGTCGGTGACGTCCACCGGGTCCGTCACGGCGGGCACGCCGCCAAGCGGCGAGGGCGCCATCAGGTACACCGCCGCTCCCGCGACCGGGCGCTCGGCGGCGTCTACGACGACCGCCCGGAACGACGGTCGCTCCGCGGGGCCGGGCTCGCCGCGGTCCGGTGCGTCGGTGCCGATCCCGTCGGTGGCCACGGGGCGGTCGCGCGGCCCCGCCTCCGCCGCGCGGCGCGAGGGCGCGCCGAGCGGAAGCGGAGGAAGATCGGGCGCGGCGACCACCGGCGCGGGCACCGCGGGTTCGGGGGGCGCGGGGGGCGTCGCGAGCCACCACGCGAGGGCCGCGAGCACGAGGAGGGAGACGGCGAGCAGGGATCGGGTTCGACCGCGGGTCCCCACGGGACGACCTCCCGACGCCCGGGACCGAACGGCCACCGGGCCTCGCGGTCCCAGGATACCGCCGCGTCCGTGAGGCCGTCCGCGCCGGGGGGCGGGAGAGTCGTCGAAGTCCGCGACGGGTGCCGCTACGCGCCAAGCCCGAGCGTCAGGGTCGCAGCGTCGCCGTCGGCGGCGGGGTCGATCGCGGCAGGTCCACGGACCGGAACACGTGTTCGCGATACCCCGCCACGGAGACCGTCACGTCGTATCGACCCGGCGGCCAGACGTCGGAGGCCATGAAGTCCTCGGGGACGCCGCCGAGCGCCGGCAACTCACCCCGTCGGCCGGGATGTCCGGCCACGGGTTCGAAGGACACCCGCCCCCAGTCGATCGACCGCACCGGACGGCCCGCTCCGTCGAGCAGCGCGGCGCGGAAGCGGAATCGATCCCAGGCGGAAGCCGGCACCAGCCACACCTCGAGATCACCGCGGCCGGCGGTCGCCGCGACCCGCGGGATCGCGACGTCGTGTTCGTCCGCCGCGACGAGGAAGTACGCCTCGCCGCGCTCGAGCCCTTCGAACGCGAATCGGCCGTCGGCCGACGCCGTCACGGGCAGCGATCGGACGCGATCGAGGCCGATCGTCGACTCGAGACACAGCCGCGCGGCGACCGGCGCACTGGCGGCGTCGCGGACCACACCGGCACACCGCCCCACCGGCGGACGCACGACGACCGTCGACCCGGTCCGAAGCGCTCCGTCGGGAACGTCGACGCGACGGACCGCGCAGCCCGGCGCCCGCACGTCGAGCGCGACCTCGCGCGCCGAGAGCTCGTCCGCCGACCATCGACCGTCGCGGTCCGTCGAGCCGCGCGCGACCACGGTTCGCGCGACCCCGTCGGACGCGCGCACGATCACCTCGGCGGCGGGCGCGCCGAGCCCGTCCCGCCCGACGACCCGGACGCGGAGTCGGCCTCCGCCGGCTTCGGCCGCGGGCACCGCGGGTTCGGGGGGCGCGGGGGGCGTCGCGAGCCACCACGCGAGGGCCGCGAGCACGAGGAGGGAGACGACGAGCAGGGATCGGGTTCGACCGCGGGTCCCCACGGGACGACCTCCCGACGCCCGGGACCGAACGGCCACCGGGCCTCGCGGTCCCAGGATACCGCCGCGTCCGTGAGGCCGTCCGCGCCGGGAGGCGGGTACGATCGCGCGCCGTGTCCGACGCCGTCCTCGAGGTCCGCGGGCTGACGAAGCGCTACGGCGCCGTGCACGCGCTCAAGGGCATCGACCTGACCGTGCGGCAGGGGTCGATCTACGGGTTCATCGGGCCCAACGGCGCCGGCAAGACCACGACGATCCGCATCGTGGCGGGGCTCGTGCGCGCGACCGAGGGCGACGTGCTGCTCCACGGCGTGGACCTGCGGAAGGACCGGCTGGCGGCCGCGAAGGGGCTGCGCACGCTCGTCGAGGTGCCGGCGTTCTACGGGAACCTGTCGGGGCAGGCGAACCTCGAGATCTTCGCGCGGCTCGCGGGCGCGGACCGGGCCGACGTGGCGCGGCTGCTGGAGCGGGTGCGGCTGACGCACGCGAAGGACCGCGCGGTGCGCGGGTACTCGCTCGGGATGCGGCAGCGGCTCGGGATCGCGCAGGCGCTGCTCGGGCGGCCGGACCTCGTGGTGCTCGACGAGCCGATGAACGGGCTCGACCCCGCGGGCATGCACGAGATGCGCGAGCTGATCCGCGAGGAGAACCGCGAGCACGGGGTCACGTTCTTCCTGTCGAGCCACCTGCTCGACGACATCCAGCGGCTGTGCGACCGGATCGGGGTGCTGCACAAGGGCGCGCTGGTGGCCGAGGGCCGCATCGAGGACCTGCTGTCGTCGGCGGTGACGGGGTTCCGGCTGCGGTGTGCGGACCCCGCGGCGGCGCGGGCGGTGCTGGTCGCGTCGCTGCCGGAGGCGAAGGCGCGGCTGGACGGCGACGGGACGGTGCACGTCGCGGGGGACGCGTCGATCCTGCCGCGGCTGCACCGCGCGCTGCTCGACGCGGGGCAGCCCGTCGTCGAGATGTACCCGGTGCGCGCGTCGCTCGAGGCGTACTTCCTCGACCTGACGGAAGGGGTGATGGGATGAGCGCCCTCGCCCGCGTCGGAAGGCTCGTGCGCGTCGAGGCCCAGAAGGTGCTCGGGGGGCGCGGGCTGCTCGTGGGCCTGGTCGCCGTCGCGGGCGTCACGGCGCTGACGGGGTGGACCCACGCGCCGGACTCGGGCTACGAGACCGCGTGGACGCGGACGGCGGCGGCGCTCGGGGCCGGGCTGTGGGCGGCGGAGATCTTCCTGCTCGTCGCGGGCACCACGACGATCGCGGGCGAGACCGCGGGCGGCACGCTGAAGATGATCCTGCCCCACGCGTACCGGCGCTCGGACTGGATCGTCGCGAAGGCGCTCGTGCTCGCGGCCCAGGCCGTCGTGTTGCTCGCGACCGCGGTCGCGGTGGCGGCGACGTGCGGCGCGTTGTCGGGCGGGCTCGGCGACGTCACGCGCACGACGGACGAGCTCGGGCTCTCGATGGCGCCGGAGACGCTGCAGGCCGGCGGGGCCATGACCGGCTACCTGACGCAGTCGGCGCTGGTGAGCCTCGCCGCGCTCGTGACGACGGCGTGGGTCGGCCTGTGGATCTCGTGCCTCTTCGACGCGGTCGTGCCGGCGGTCTCGACCGGGTTCCTGCTCTTCCTCGGCTTCAAGTCGGCCGGCACGCTGTTCGGCGCGGGCCCGGAGGTCCTCGAGTCGATCTACGCGTGGTACCCGGGCGCGATGCTCGATCGCCTCGAGGACCTCGGCAAGGCGCTGAACGAGGCGTGGCGCGAGGGCATGGCCCCGCGCGGCCTGCGCCTGTCGGCGATCGTGGCCGCGGTCTCGCTCGCCGGCTCGCTGATCGTGTTCACGCGTCGCGACCTGCAGTCCTGACGACCGACGCCGAGACAAAGGGCTACGACCCCGTCGTCTCGCTGTCGACGCCGAGACAAAGGGCTACGACCCCGTCGTCTCGCTGTCGACGCCGAGACAGAGGGCTACGACCCCGTCGTCTCGCTGTCGACGCCGAGACAAAGGGCTACGACCCCGTTGTCTCGCTGTCGACGCCGAGACAGAGGGCTACGACCCCGGGGTGTCTGCGGAGGCGGTGGTGCCGGCGAAGGAGAGCGCGGTGAGCAGCGCCGCGTCGTCGTCGGGCAGCAGGGTCCGCACGTGGAGCTGCACGTGGCCGTCGGCGACGGTCGCGAAGACCGGCGTCGGGGGCGCCCCGCGGCGGGCCGCAGATGGGGCTCGTGCTCGGGAGCGCGGAGGCGGTGGCGCGCGTGCGGGCGCACCCGCTCTACCGCGCGGTGCGGTGCGACAAGCTGAAGCTGATCGCGATGGAGGCGACGCTGCGGCTCTTCCTGCATCC